>JBGPMZ010000147.1:0-6501 GCA_041487255.1 Binataceae bacterium (SeqCode)
CTACGTGCAGAGCAATACGCGCAAGAACATCATCTCATGGGACGGCAACTGCTACGTGCATCATCAGATCACGCCCGAGGAAGTGCTGCGGGTGAAGCGCTCGATTCCCGGCATCATCGTGATCGCGCATCCGGAATGCCGCAAGGACGTCATCGCGCTCGCCGACGCGGTGCTCTCGACTTCTGGGATGATGAAGTATGCGAGGGAGAGCTCCGCCGACAAATTTCTCATCGTGACCGAGTGCGGACTTTCCGATCGCCTGCTGATGGAGCTTCCCGAGAAGCACTTCTACAAGGCGTGCAGGCTGTGCCGCTTCATGAAGATGATCACGCTCGACGGCGTCCTCGATTCGCTGGAGCACCTGCGCTACGAGATCACCCTCGATGATGAGGTGCGCGAAGGCGCCAAGCGCGCACTGGAGAAGATGCTGGAGCTGAGCTTGTAGACCCTCTCCTTCTTAGACCTAACCCCCGACCCTTCCCTTAGGGACGGGGAGCAGAATGTTCAGAAACATTCTTGTTCGTCTGTTTTGAGATTCCGCTTCTTTCTAATGATGCGAGACCTTCAAGCCGGCATCGCCCTTGGGTGTTCTGAGTGCGACGCTTTCCGGCCTCCATCCTGAGCGAGCGTCGCGGAGGCTGCTGCTCGCTTTAGGTGATCTGCTAGCAGGGTGTCGAAATAGCCCTCTCTGATCGAATCAATTTTTGTTACTGTGCAACAACAATGCTAAGCCCCGCACGCGAGGATCCTTCCACCTCCGACGCCATCATCCAAGCCGCCCCTTCGTGGCTCCCTCTTCTTTATTGGGAAGTTGTCTTCGCCATGCTCTACGAAACATGGTTCAACCGCTCGTATCTAAGCGGGCTTGCGGGAGAACTGGGTGTATCCGTTGGAATCGTGACGCTTCTAACAGGTTTGCCCTGGATCGGCTCGATCGGACAACTCCTGAGCGCCTCATGGCTCAGCCGAGCTGCCTCCGCCAAGCGCTATGCCTGGGCGGCGATGGCGGTGGGACGGAGCGTGTGGATCTTTGCGATTTTGCTCGCGCTAGTCCCCGCCATTTCCAAAGGTCAATGGATGACTTGGACTGTAGTGATCGCCTGCATCGCGAGTATTTGCTCGAGTTCGGGCGCGGTGGCGTGGCTAGCGTGGATGCATGGGGTCGTGCCGGTCAACAGCCGCGGCCTATTCTTCGGCGTCCGCCAGAGTTTCTTGATGGTCGGCATCGTGTCAGCGAATTTGCTCGGCTCGTTCCTGGTCGGTTGGCGGCCCGGGGGTTCCTACCTCGGGTATGGTCTACTCGGTGCACTCGGGGTACTTTCAGGCTGGATTTCACTCACCCTTCTGGCCTTTGTTCCAGCTTCGCACCGCTCCCCGGCGGTGAGCTTTGAAAAGAAAGATTTTCTAACGCCTCTTCGCGATTCTCGCTTTCGCGCGGTGCTGGTGCTGTGGCCGTTGCTGAACGGATCGTTGCAGCTCATGGGTCCGTTCTTTCCTTATTTCTTCACACGCGAAGTTGGCGTGCCGATGAGTCGAGTCGCTCTATGGATCCTGCTTGGCAACGTGGGTTCGCTGATGACTGTGGGATTCCTCGGTGCGCGTATCGATCGCACCGGCAATGCGCTCCAGGTGATACGCTGGATGGGACTGCTTCTCGCGGTCCAGCCACTCCTCTATGTACTGCCGTCGAAGGCCGGTATCCTTTGGATCGCTCCGCCAGAGTATTTCGTGAATGGTATCGCCAATAGCGGTCTAAAAGTGGCGGTCTTGAGTTTACTTTGGGGCGTGACGCCGAAGGGAAGGAATTCGCTGTACTTCTGCGTCTACGAGGCGGTCACGGGCGTTTTCGGCGCGCTCGGCACATTCGCCGGCGGATTCCTTGTAAAGTGCTTTCAGGCCGCGCCGGCACTCCAGATTCACGGTTCAGCTTTCCGAAGTTTTTTCGTCGCAGGCTCACTGCTACGAGTGCTTCTGGTGGTCGGCGGTGTGGCCTGGGCACATCGCACGCTGGCTCGGGAAGCAGAGAGTCTTATCGAATGAGAAAAGTCGTTTGTCTCGCCTTGGCATTAGCTTTGGTTCAGTGCGCGTCCTGCCGGAAGATCGACAATTCAAAAGCAGTCAAACCCGGAATTGCCCTGACCTACGCCAACGACGTACAGATGGATGGAGCAGGCGCACAGCTGCAAAGAGTGTACGGTATTTATGCCGTCGCAAGATATTTTCACCTGCCGTATGTGCACTCTCCACTGAAACAGATCGGTTACCAGGGACTGGCCGCGCTGGAGAAAAATGCCGGTTCCCCACACATGCAGGACAAATGGAACCAGGTCTTCACATTACCGTCGGATATTAAGTTGCCCGAAAACACCATCCCTAGGTACCTAAGCTCGCCCAAGGTTGAAGACCTCGAGCGCCTTAGGAGTGCAGCGGAAAAAGAGCACAAATTTTACCTGCTAAGGATGCTCTATCCGTATGACATCACCGAGAAGAACACGGAGATATACCGCTGCCTCAAAGAAATTTCCCCATTTCACGCCGAGCGTTCTAATACCTTTAGAATCGCCATTCATGTGAGGAGGGGTGAGGAATTTGTGGTCGATTCGCAACGGATGTTGCCGAATTCATACTATGTCTCTTCAACAATGAGAATTGTCGAAGCCCTTAAGCAACTCGGCATTCCTTTTGTTTGTGAACTTTACACGGAAGTTCCGTCTAAGGCCTTCGTGGTCACACCTCAACACCATGGAATCGAAGGGCGCATTTCCCAACCGGTGCTGATTGATCCCAAAATGAATCGGATCGAGGACTTTGACGTTATCCCCAATCTCAGCAAACGCATAAATACCGATCCCATCGAAGCACTCAAGGGAATGGCCACCGCTGATGCTTTGATTATCAGTCGTTCCTCATTTAGTTACCTGGCCGCGCTTTTTAACAAAGGAATTGTAATCTACTTTCCATTTTGGCATCACCCGCTCAAGGAGTGGTTGATTTCCGACCTAAGCGGGAACATTTCCTCCGAACAAATTCTCCAACAATTGAAATCCTGGAAGCGCGATCATCCATGACTCGGCGAGAGTGCTGATCCCTTGCTTGCGGGCTTGCTGGCGCTCTTCGATAATCTCAACTCGCCGGACGACTCAAAACCTTTGCAAGTCGTACCTTCTTGAGCAGTTCAAGAACGGCAGGGCTGAATGCGAAGATAGATTCGCTGGCACTAGACGCCACGATGGCGTTAAAAAATTCGTTTGCTCCGACTTTAGACGGTGGATTGAAAGCATGCTTCAGGAAATACAGTCTGCGCAGCGCCGCTCGAGCGCGACTCTCGCAGCAATGATGGGGTAAGTAGTCTTAATGCGCGAGACCGAGAGTCCCCAACCCCATCGGCATGCGAGGCCCAAGGTCGCCGTCGACGCCGTTCTCTTCGCGCGCAGCGATGGAGGCGTTCGCAGCTATCTCATTCCGATCAAGGGCGGTCCGCTGCGCGGACGATGGGCTTTTCCCGGCGGCCTGGTGCGCGTCGGCGAACTCCTCGACGATGCGGCACGACGCCAACTGCAAGCCTCCACCGGCCTGCGCGAGGCTTACCTCGAGCAGCTTTTCACCTTCGGCGATCCTTCGCGCGATCCCAACTCGCATGTCGTTTCGGTCGCATATATGGCGCTTATTCCCGATGCGGGCGCGGTTCGCTCTCCCGGCGGTGACGAGCCGCGAGGAAAGTGGTTCGAGGTTTCCGCGCTGCCTCCGCTCGCATACGATCATTCATTGATGGCGGAGTACGCGCTGAAGCGGCTCAAGGCCAAGCTCGAATACACCAATATCGCGCACAGCCTGCTGCCCGAGGAGTTTACGTTTGCCGAGCTGGAGGAACTCTACGCGGTGATTCTGAATCGCCCCATCGATAGGAGAAACTTCCGCCGCCGAATCATGGCGATGGGAATCCTGAAGAAGGGGCGCGGGACGAGGCGCGGCGCGCATCGCCCCGCCTCGCTCTACAGCTTCGCGCAGCAGAGCCTGCAAACCATCGAGATGCTATAGTGAAAACCTATCTATGAGCGAATCCAGGAAGCCAAAACTCGATTCATGGGTTGTGGTTGTCGTCATCGCGGTGATTGCGGCCGCGGCTTATGGCGGTTTGCGCGTTTACCGCTCGCGCCCCGCCGAGACGCCACCCGCGCCGCCGCGGGAAGCCAACGCCGCGCAGCGTTTGCGGATTACGCTCGATCCCAACCAGTTCGTCGGCGAGGTCAAGAAGGCGTATCAAATCGCCGACAGCGATCCCGCGCTGCTCGCCCAGCTGCATTGCTATTGCGGATGCGATCGCACCGACGGGCATAAGAATCTGCTCGACTGCTATCGCGACACGCACGGCGCGCATTGCGCGATTTGCACCGGCGAGGCGATCGAGGCCGAGAAGCTCGCCTCGCAAGGGATGCCGGTCGAGAAAATCCGCGACGCGCTGCGCGATCGTTTCGCCAACGGAGAGTAGTCGTTGGTTGGTCTGGTTTCCGCTTACCTCGAGCACTTCACCTACGCGGGACTATTCGTGATCCTGACGCTTTGCGGCCTCGGCCTGCCGATGCCCGAGGATATCGCACTACTGGCCGGCGGCTACCTCGCGCACAAGGGTGTCACGCGCTATCCGATTACGCTGGTGGTCGCGCTGGCGGGCGTGATCGTCGGCGACAACTCGCTCTACTTCATCGGGCGCGGGGTGGGCTCCAATCTGCTCGCTTACTTCGGGCTGAAGCGGTCGCAGGCGCCCGGCGATGAGTCCTCGAGCCACCTCGATCGCCTGCACACCTTCATGCATCGCCATGGCCACCTCGCGATTTTCTATGCGCGATTCTTCGCCGGCTTCCGCGCCCTGGTTTATCTCTCGGCCGGATCGCTGGGAGTGCCGCCCGGGCGCTTTTTTCTTTACGACCTCGCGGGCGCGGCGATCTCGGTGCCGGTCGTCGTGACCCTCGGCTATGTTTTCGGCGAACAGCTGGAACAGCTGATCCACTACATCGGCGGTTTCGAAAAATTGATCTGGATCGTGATCGCATTGTGCGCCTTGGTCTACCTGACCCGGATGGCGGTCTCGCGCATCGCGGCGAGCGGAGCCAAAACCTGAAGTGCGAATTCGGCGCCCTGCCCCGCCTCTTTGCAGGGGGCTGGAATTACAATCAAATAGGTCTCGGGGCGCACACTCTCAATGGCATATAGATTCCCAGCGCTGAATCTGAAAGCCAAGCTGATCTTCCTGATGGTCGGCCTGCTCGCGCTAACCCTGGGCGCGGAGGTCATCGTCAGCCTCGGCACCCAGCAGGCAATCGTCGAGAGCACGCAGGAGAAAGTCAGCGACCTCACTCGCGCGATCCAAATCAGCGTCCAGGAGCTCACCTCGGTGCGGCCCACCGATCCCGATCGACTGCGAAACTACATCGCCGGGCTGCGCACCAAGGGACTCGAGGTTTCGATCGCATCGACGCAGAACCTCATCATCAACAGCTCCAATCCGAAGATCGTCGGCGAGGCGATGCAGAAGAGCTCGCTCAGCAGTCCGATCGATGTGACCCGCAACAGCGGCGACGTTCCTCCGGTCAAGCTGCGCGGCTCCGATCAGACCGTCTATCTGATCCCGATCCAGGTCGAGGACCATCTGCTCGGCTATGTTCGCGTGGTGGCGAACTTCGGCGACTTCGCGAAGCCATTGGCACAGAGCAGGTTGCGCGAGTTGACCCTCGCGGTGGTGATCTTCGCGGCCGGATTGATAATCGCGTACTTCCTCGCCCAGCGGTACGTCGAGCCTATTCACGCGGTCGCATCGGCGGCGCAAAACATCATGGCGCGCGGCCTGGAGCCGGTGCCCGAAGGCAAGCGCCGCGACGAGATCGGGCTGTTGACGCATAGCTTCAACGAGATGGTCGGGCAGCTCCGTCATGCGCGCGAGCGGGAGGCTGAGCTCAATCGCCTCGAGCGCTTCACCGCACTGGGCCAGCTCGCGGGCGGCTTGGCGCATGAAATAAAAAATCCGCTCAACTTCATCAGCCTCGCGCTCGATCAGATGCGCACCAAGTATGCGCGCCGGGTCGCGCCCGATACCGAAACCTATGTGCATCAGATCGCGCTGATGAAGGACGAGATTCGCCGTCTCTCCGAGCTGGTGCAAAGTTTCCTCAACTACGGCAAGCCGATCGAGATCCATCCGTCGCCCGCCGATTTGCGCGGACTGGTCGACAGCGTGCTGCAAATCTCGGAATCGAAGATGCGCGCGCAGGGCGTCGAGCTGGTCGAGGAAGTCAACGGCGTGCCCACCACGCTCAACGTCGACGCCGAAAAAATCCGCATGTGCTTCGTCAACGTGATCGCCAACGCGATTCAGGCGATGCCCGATGGCGGCGAACTGCGCATCGCGTTTCATCAGCAAGGCGACCGCCTCGTGATAACCTTCAGAGATAACGGCGCCGGCATCGATCCCGACGTCGCCCGGCGCGTGTTCGAACCGTTCTTCAC
>JBGPMZ010000148.1:0-6485 GCA_041487255.1 Binataceae bacterium (SeqCode)
CGATCGCGCGCGCGGCGGTCGCAACCGGCATCGATGGCATTTTCATGGAGGTGCATGAGGATCCCGATCGCGCGCTGAGCGACGGACCCAACTCGTATCCACTCGATAAACTCGCGGCGCTGCTCGACGACTTGAAGCGCTTCCACGACATCGCGCACGAAGTTATCTCGCGCGCCTGACTCGACCCACCTTCCTTTCGAAAATACCCCTTGATAGCCTCATCGGTCAGGCAACCACTTGCGTCCTAAACAAATTGCAAAAGCCTTAGGGGCGTTCGGCGCCATCGCCTTGGCCGCGTTGGTGGCCGTGACGATCTACGTCGTCCACAATCGTGCGGTTGCGCCATTGATAACCAAAGTCGCAGGAATGATTCCGGGTTCGCTTTACCATGTGCACAATTTTCATTGGACACAGATGAAGGCCGGCGAGCAGGAATGGGTGCTCTCCGCCCGCGACGCGAACTATTCGGGCGACAAGACTTCGCTCATTCTCAACGAACCAGTTGTCAAGCTGGTCTCGAAAGACGGTAAGCCGGTCACCGTCGAGGCGCCCAAGGCTGTGATCGATCTCGATGGCGGCAAGATCAAGCGCGCGACCCTGAGTGGCGGCACGCAGATTCACTATGGCAACTTCCTGCTGACCACCGATCAGGCGACCTTTGTGCCGGACGCAGACCTGGTCGACGCGCCCGGGTTGGTCACTATCGAAGGCGAGGGAATCAAGGTCACCGGCGTGGGCATGACTGGCGATACCAAGACCCGCCAGTTCGAGCTCCTCAAGCAAGTCACCACCGTCATCGCTCCCAAACATGCCGACAGCCAGGATTCGAAGGCAGGTTGAATCCAGGACTGGAGTGATGACCGGGGCCGCCCTGAAATTTTCGGCCGCCGCGGCGGCGATCGGACTAAGTCTCGGATTGCTGATGGCGCCGAATTTCAACTCGGCATTCGCGCAAAACGAACCCGAGCCGGAAACGGCGCCGCTGCAAGAACCACAAGCCGAACCCACGGAATTCAGTCCGATTACCGCAGGCGATGCAGAGCGAGGCGCGCCCCCGAGTCCGGAAGCGGCACCCTCACCCGCGAGCGAAGCCACACCGGCCCCGTCACCGCCGACGCCGGAGGCATCGTCCCCTTCTGAGGCCGCGCTGCCCAGTAGTCCTGCATCCGCAGGAACGCCTGCTCATACCCCGTGGCGCACGACTATCAGCCGCGAGCGGCAGGGCGTGCGCGGCAGAACGAGAGCGACCACCGGAGCGAAGAAACCTACCGCGAGGGTGACCCCTTTGCCTGACGGGATCAGCAGGCAAGCGGGCAAAGCTTCCAAACGGGGAGGCGGCCCGCAGATCGTGCCGGAGAATTCGCCCTTCGCAGGGATGAATTTCGGCAATCAGAAAGGGCCAATTCCTATCACATCTGACACCGCGACGCTCGACTATCAAAATAAGTCATTTCTGTTTGCCGGCCACGTGCACGCGGTGCAGGCGGGCGGTGACTTACTCAGCGACACACTCAGGGTCCAATACGGCAATGATTTCAATGACGTCCGGATGATTTACGCGGACGGTCATGTGAGGATGAGCCAAGGGACCCGATGGATCACCAGCGACCACGCGGTGCTCGACCAGGGTAAACATATACTCACGTTTCATGGCAATCCGGTGGTCCATGATGGCGAGGATCAGATCACGGGCTCGCTGATAACGGTGGACTTGGTCAGCGGCAAGAGCACGGTCCAAAATCCGCGGGTGGTGATCTTCCCTCGCGAGTCCAAAAACCCTGATAATGGAGACGCGCCAGAAAGCCCGTGAGTAGTTGAACGGATGGCCCTCGAAGTAAAGCTCGGACAAGATTTACGCCTGCGCCAGCAGCTGGTGATGACACCACAGCTGCAGCAAGCGATAAAGATCCTGCAACTATCGCTTCCGGAACTGGAGGCGGTGGTTCAGTCGGAACTCGACTCGAATCCCGTTCTCGAACCTCTGGATTCGAGCCCCGCGGAGAATGCGCCCGAAAATAGCAGCAATTCCGACGAGGATTTCACTCCTCCCCCGGATGGAGAACTCTCCGAGGAGCGCGAGGCCGCGCCTGCCGCCGCCGATGAGCCTCCCAACGAATGGGACGCGCCGCCCGGTTCCGAGGAGGTCCCGGTTGCGAGCAGCGAGGCCCGCGATGCGACCCTGGAAATGGAGCAATTCGATCGCATCGACAAGCTCGACTGGCGCGAATACATGGAGAACTACTCCAATAACTGGCAGGAGGCCGAGCCTGCCGATCCCGATGACGAGCGCCGCCAGACCGTCGAGAATACGCTGACCCGCAAGACCTCGCTTGAAGACCATTTGATGTGGCAACTTCGGCTTTCGAGCTTTTGCGAGCTCGACCAGCGCATCGGCGCGACCATCATCTACAACCTCAATGATGACGGCTACCTGGAAACGCCGATGGCGGAACTGGCAGCGCAACTCGAGGTTGCGGAGGCCGAGGTCGAGCGCGTGCTCAAACGCGTGCAGCAACTCGATCCGCCGGGCGCTGTCGCGCGCGACCTCCGCGAATGCCTGCTGCTCCAGCTCAAAAACCTCGGCATGGAGGAGTCGCTCGCCGCGCGCGTGGTGAGCAATCACCTCGACTTGCTGGAGAAGCATCGCTACAACGAAATCGCCAAACTCCTCGCCGTCAGCGTCGAGGCGGTCAATCAAGCGCAGAAGATCATCTCGCTGCTCGAGCCCAAGCCCGGCCGCGACTATGGCGGCCAGGAGCCGACCTACGTCATTCCCGACGTCTTCATCGTGAAGATGGGCAATGAGTATATCGTCACGCTCAACCAGAGCGCCGTGCCGCGTCTGCGCCTGGCCGGCTACTATCAGCGCGTGATGAACGATGGCCAGACCGGGGCCGAGACCAAGGAATATCTGCAGGAGCGGCTCCGTTCCGCCAAGTGGCTGGTGAAGTCGATCTATCAGCGCCAGCAGACGATTTATAAGGTCGCCAACTCGATCATCAAATTCCAGCGGGCGTTTTTCGATCATGGGATCGGGAGTCTCAGGCCGCTGGTGCTCAAGGATGTCGCCGAAGATATCGGGATGCATGAATCGACCATCAGCCGCGCGACCGCGAACAAATACGCGCATACGCCGCAGGGCATTTTCGAACTGAAGTTCTTCTTCACCTCGGGCGTCAAATCCGGTAGTGGCGAGGATGTCAGCGCGGAGACGGTGAAGGAAAAAATCCGCGCGATGGTGACCGTCGAACGGTCCAACAATCCGCTCTCAGATCAAGCGATCGCTGAGATCCTGCGTCGCGACAATATCAACATCGCGCGCCGCACGGTGGCGAAGTATCGGCAAGCTTTGGGAATCCTGCCGTCGGCGAGCCGCAAACGGGTCGGTTAACATTCCCGACCCAAAGGTCCGGGCCAATTCGCATGAGTATGAAAAATGGCAAGGGCAAGAAAAACCGTGCGATCGTGCGCAAGACCAAACGGCAGCAACGGATCAAAGGATCGGAAATCGCGGTGAACGTCACCTTCCGGCATATGGAGCCAACCGATGCGCTGCGGCAGTATGCGGAAAAGAAGTTCGCTCACCTGGGGCGCGTCCTGAAGCGGCCCGCCGAGGCGCATCTGATTCTCGAGGTCGACAAGTATCGCCAATGCGGCGAGGTTACCTTCAAATCGGGGCGCATTTTCGCGACCGCGGCGGAGGAGAACACCGACCTCTATGCGGTCATCGATTTGCTCACCGACAAGGTCGGCCATCAGTTGAAGAAGCACGTCGAAAAAGTGAAGAGCAAGAAAATGCGCTCGCCGTCGACACCTGAAGTGCTCGCCGCCGCCGAGGAGTCGTAGTAGCAGAGCCATACAAGAGTGCGCGCAGCGCGTATTACACAACGCACATTGCGTTCTGCAATGCGCAAAGTTGACCTCCACGCCGCCCTCCTACATAGATACGTATGGGATCGGAACGGACCTCATGAAGATTACCGACTTCCTCACACCTGAAATGATTGCGCCCTCGCTCAAGGGGCTAAGCAAGGCCGAAGTTCTGGAAGAACTGGCAGGATGCCTCACCCAGCAGCATCCGGAGATACCCTCCGGCGAGATGACTGCGGTGCTGGCCGAACGCGAACGGCTCGGATCGACCGCCATCGGCGACGGCATCGCGATTCCGCACGGCAAGCTGCCTACGGTAACGAAGATTCTGGGGACCTTCGGGCGTCACGTTCAAGGCGTCGATTTTGAATCGCTCGACGGCAACCCAACGCATCTGTTTTTCATGCTGGTCGCACCGGAGGATTCCACCAGCCTTCATCTGAAGGCGCTCGCGCGCGTCTCACGTCTACTGCGCGACGGAAACTTCCGCGAGAAGCTTCTAACCGCAACAGACTCCAACGAGCTCTTCCGCCTCATTCGCGAAGAAGACAGCAAGTTCTAGTTCGCGCCGCCCGAGCCTGATAGACAGGAATCGTGGCGGCCGATTCCACCCAACCGCGTCTGATCATTGTAACTGGCGTGTCCGGCGCCGGGCATACCTCGGCGATGCGCGTGCTCGAGGACCTGGGCTTCTACTGCGTCGACAACTTGCCCGTCGCCCTCGCTCCTACGGTCCTGAAGCTCGCTCGCGAGAGCGGCAAGGACTTCGCCGGCGTCGCGCTCGGAATCGACTCGCGCGAACGCATCTTTTTTCCGCAATGGCCGGCAATATCAGCGGAGCTGGAACGCGAGGGCGTGCATCCCGAAGTGCTCTTCCTCGACGCCTCTGACGAGATCCTCGCGCGGCGTTACTCCGAAACGCGCCGGCCGCATCCGCTCGGCCATAGCGGCAAGGGAATCGTCGATCTGATTCACGAGGAACGTTCGGCGCTCGCCGAGATGCGTGAACGCGCCAGCCGTGTCATCGATACTACGACTACTACCGTGCATGAGCTTCGCGAGCGCGTGACGGCCGCCGTGATGGGCTCGGCGAGCAACGATCGCATGGTCATCTCGATCGTGTCGTTCGGTTACAAGTACGGCGCGCCGGTCGGCCTCGATGTCGTGCTCGATGTGCGATTCATCCCCAACCCGTTTTTCGTTCCCGAGCTGAAATCACTCACCGGCCTCGACCCGGCGGTACACGATTTTGTGATGAGCAAGCCGGAGTCGAGGCAGTTCATCGAGGAGGTCGGCAGGATGCTTGATTTCCTCATCCCGCTTTATCGGCGCGAGGGAAAGAGCTACCTAACCATCGGTCTGGGATGCACCGGTGGGCGGCATCGCTCGCCTGCGCTCGCGCGCGAGCTTCGCGATCGCCTCGCGCGCAGTGGGTACGAGGTGTTGGTGCGCGACCAGGATGTCGCGCGCTGAGTGCTCTGACTCCTGTTCTTTTCTGTTCCTCCCCCATTGTTTTGGGGGAGGTGGCCCGGTGCGATTTTCGCTCCTGTGATTGGCGAGAATTGTGCCGGGACGAAGAGGGTAATCAGCTCTGGATTCTGGCTCTGATGACTGCTCTCGACGCTTCGCTGTCGCTGCGCGGAGACCCTTCGCGCGGCGCTCAGGGTGACCTTTCGGCGATGCCGAAAGGTCAATTCATATTGCTTCCGCAATCGACGTTGATGGTCTGGCCCGTGACGCCCGCGCTCACCTCCGTTACGAGGAACAACGCAACGCGCGCCACTTCATCCTCAGTCGCCATCCGATGCAGCGCCGCACCCGACAGGAATCCCGCGCGCACCGCCTCGTATGGCTGCCCGAGCGATTCCGCACGCGCGCGCATCACCCGCTCGATGCGATCGCCTTCGATCGCGCCCGGACAGATGCAGTTCACGCGGATGCCGCGCTGACCCCATTCGCCGGCCAGCGTCTGCGTCAGCCCAATCATCGCCCACTTCGCCGCCGCATAGGGCGAACGCAGCGGATATCCGCGCCGTCCCGCGCCCGACGAGATCATCAGGATGTTGCCCGCATGCGCCTTGTCCATGTGCGGAATCACCGCGCGCGAGGCGAGCCACGCGCCGGTCAGGTCGATATCGATGACTTCCTGCCATTCGGCGAGGCTCATGTCGGTGATGCGCTTGGTTGGTCCCGCGATGCCCGCGTTATTGACGAGGATGTCGACGCGCCCGAAGGCCTTCAGCGCTTCGTCGGCCATCTTTTTGCAGTCGGCTTCCTTCGCCACGTCGCACTGCACGAGGATCGCTTTGGCGCCGATTTTCTCCAGTTCGTCGCAGGTCTGTTTCATCGGATCGATGGAGCGCGCCGCCAGCACGACCTTCGCCCCCGCCGCGCCGTACTTCAGGGCGATTTGCTTTCCGATTCCGTATCCGCCACCGGTGATAAGTGCGACTTTGTCCAAGAGCTCGTTCATGGGATCTTCCTCGTAGCCGAGCAGCGTGAATCCGCCGCGCGGGATCGTTTGCAAACTTTTCGCGTGTATTTTCGCGACTCTAATATCATTGAAGTCCCTCGACAAACTCGGGTTGAAAGTTCTTGTCTCGATAGCGGAGCCG
>JBGPMZ010000149.1:0-6470 GCA_041487255.1 Binataceae bacterium (SeqCode)
AACGAATCTCGCAATGCCCGCCCGCCGTCTCACCCATCACCGGTACCGCACGGATGATGTTGAACCCCTTGGTGTCGGTCGGCACGATGATCATGCTGAACTTTTCGTAGGTCGGCGCGTCGGGTTCTGTAACCAGCATCACGGTGGCGAAGGCCGCGACGTTGGCGCCGCTGGTAAACCACTTGTGCCCGTTGATGACCCATTCGTCGCCGTCCTGCACCGCGCGCGTTTGCAGTCCGGTCGGGTCCGCACCCGAGACCTCGGGCTCGGTCATCGAGAAGCACGGATAAATGTCGCCGTTGACCAGCGGCGCAAGCCAGCGCTTCTTCTGCTCCGCATTGCCATAGAAGTAGAGCATCGTGGCGTCCTGCGCCGAATGCGTCCCCAGCCCCGCGATCGCCCACTCGCTGCGTCCGACGATCTCATTGACGAAGACGTAGTGCATGAACGGCAATCCGCCGCCCCCGATTTCCTTGGGCAGTCCAAGCGCCCATAGCCCGCGCTTCTTGGCTTCGCCCTGGATCGACTTCATGGTGGCGCGCGAGGTTTCATCATAGCGATCGAGAATCTTTTCGTTGGGATAGATGAACTCGGTCAGGAAATCGCCGACCTTCTTGCGCAGGTCCTGGACCTCCGGAGTGGATTCCAATTCGAGTACATTCATGTGATGCGCACCTCCATCGCCCGCATGCCAAGCGGGCGCATGAAGATGTCATTAGCGCGTCGCCGGCGCCACCGACAAGCGAACTTTTGCTTGACCGCGATCGTCTCTAAGTAGTCATATGACGCGGACGTTTGGGGCATCTGAATGCGATACTCGTCGTTGCGAAACGTGCGCGTTGTTGACCTGACGCAGCATATTGCCGGGCCGTATGCGACCCGATTGCTGGCCGAGGTCGGCGCCGACGTCATCAAGGTTGAGCCGCCATGGGGTGAGGACGCGCGCAAGGCCGGGCCCCGTCGGCCGGGAAATTCGAACGGAGATCGGGGAGGCCGGTTCGCTTACCTCAATACCAACAAGCTCGGCGTGACATTGAATCTCAAACACCCGCGTGGAGTTGAGCTTTTGACGCGGATGCTCGATGGCGCCGATCTGCTGGTCGAGAATTTCGCTCCAGGCACCCTCGCGCGGTTGGGACTCGACGCTGCCGAGCTGCTGAAGCGATTTCCCAACCTCTCGGTCATTTCGATATCGAACTTCGGCACCGATGGCCCCGATCGCGATGCGGCGTTGAACGACCTGATCCTCTTCGCGCGCGGAGGGTGGACCTATCCGGTGGGTGAGCCCGATCGCGAGCCGCTGACGCCGCCCGGTTCGCTGGCGCAATACATCGGCGGGCTGATCGGTGCGATCGCATCGATGCAGGCGATGCTCGCGCGCGACCTCACGCTCGGTCATGGTCAGCACGTCGACGTTTCGCTGCTTCAGGCCGCGGCATTGACGATGATCTACGAACCGGTCGGCTTCCAGTACAGCGGGGTGGTGCGCGAGCGCGCGGGCAAGCGTTTCGCCGTCGGTCCGTTCATGATCGTGACGCTCAAGTGCCAGGACGGGTACGCCGGGGTTCAATGCGTCACCGACAAGCAATTCGCGAGCCTTTGCGAATTGATGGGGCGTCCGGGGTTGATCACCGATCCGCGCTTCAACACCGCACTGCAGCGGATGGTCAACAACGACGCATGGCTGGCGATGGTCGAGGAATTCTTCCTCAAGCACGATCGCAAGTACCTTCATCGCGAGGGACAGGCGCGCGCGATCCCGATGGTGGGCATTCCCAACGTCGCCGAGCTGCTCGAATGGGAGCAGCTCACTTCGCGCAGATATTTCGAAACTATCGATGACCCGGTGCTCGGGCGCATTCGAATTCCCGGCGCGCCGCTGCGCATGGGATCGCATCGACCGGAACCCTCGCGGCCTGCGCCACGTTTGGGCGAACACAATCGCGATATCTTTTGCGGACGGCTAGGACTTGCGGATCGCGAACTTCAGAATTTGAAGGCAGCGGGCACAGTTTGAGGCGATCATGAAGACCATCGTCGAAGGAAAACTCCGAGCGATCGATCTCTCGATGGGATGGGCGGGGCCGCTACTCGGCGAACTACTCGCAGAGATGGGCGTCGAGGTCATTAAGATCGAGGACACCCTGCATTTCGACTGGTGGCGCGGCTCGCTCTCGATGGGTCCGCCGGAGCTGCAGGTCATCGAACGCTCGGCGCCGTTCAACACCGCCAATCGCGGTAAGATCGGATGCACGCTCGATCTCACCCATCCGCGCGCGATCGAGATCGTCAAGCGGCTGGTCGCGACCGCCGACATCGTGATCGAAAACTACAGTCCCGATGTGATGCCGAAGCTGGGGCTGGGATGGGACGTGCTGGCGCGGCTCAACCCGCGCCTGGTGATGATCTCGATGCCGTCGTTCGGCGCGGAAGGCCCAGAGCGAAACGCGCGCGGCTATGGCAACACCATCGAGGCCGTCGCGGGTATCACGGGGCTGGTCGGTTATCACGATGGCGGACAACCCTACACTTTGAGCAACGCGCTCGGCGATCCCTCGGCTGGCCTCAATGGGCTTTTCGCGGTGCTGGTCGGACTGCGCGAGCGCGAGGACACCGGGCGCGGGCAGCATATCGAGCTGGCGCAAGTCGAGGCAGTGGTGCCGTTTATCGCTGAAGCGATCATCGAATACGAAGTCACCGGCCAGGTGCCGAAGCCGCGCGGCAATCGCCATCCGCGGCACGCGCCGCATGGAATCTATCGATGCGGCTCAGGGTTCCTCGCGCTTGCCGCTGAATCCGATGAGCAATGGCGCGAGCTTGCCGATGCGCTCGGGCTTGGCGCTCTCGCGAGCGATCCCCGATTCGCGACCGAGTCCGATCGCAAGCGCAACGAAGACGCACTCGATGCGGAACTTTCAGAGGCGCTGAAGGATCTCGGCGCCGAGGAGACCTCGCGCAAACTGATCGATGCGGGCCTCATCGCGGGTCAGGTGAATTCGGCTGCCGATATCCTCGGCGATGCGCAACTATCGGCGCGAGGATTTTACGTGGCGGTCGAGCGCGCCGTGGTCGGCACGCATCTCTATCCGGGCGTGGCGGAACATTTTTCCGAAACACCGCTGGTCCCGGATCGTCCTGCGCCGCTGCTCGGCGAACACAATCGCAAGGTCTTCAGCGAGATTCTCGGGATGTCCGACCCGGAGATCGAAGCGCTCGAGCGCGACAAGATCATCGGCACGCTGCCGCGCCAGCTGACGCCTAAGGCCGCCTGACAAGAACAACGCCGCGCACGCTCATGATCATGGCGCTTTCCTTTGAAGTTCGTCGACTATCCGGTCCACGGCCTCGCACAGCATAGCAGTACGCCTGTGTCGCGCGATGCCAACCTCGTAGAGCACGAATGCCGCGACAAAAAATGTGATTGTCGCGATAAACTGAGATCAGGTCGGTGACGTGACTTCGAGCGCAAGCCGCATCTGGCCGCCGATCTGAGGATCTTTCTCCGCCCGCGTGATGCCTTTGCCGTCGGTGGCGCGGACGCTGATAACGTATTTCGCGGCTGACTACTTCGCTATCCTTGCTTTCGAGAGCGAACCCTCCAGCTTGAACAGTTTCTGTGTATTGAGGCGTCCGATCTTCACCTGATCCTTTAAGGAAATATCTACACAGCTAAACCACTCCTCGCATTCGACCATACTTTCGAATGGATAATCCGTAGAGTAGAGAATGCGATCTGAACCCATTTCCAGGATGCAGTTCATCAGTGCCTGCGTCCGGAAGTTACCGCTCGTAGTCACCCAGAAGTTATCGTAGAAGTATAGTGAGAGTCTCTTCTTAGCGGGAAGCCCTCGCGGGTCGATGCGCATGCGGTGTTCGGCACGCCAGATCGAGAACGGAAGCATTTCACCAAGGTGACCAAGGATGATCTGCAATTTCGGATGTTCATCAAACAGGCCGCTGCACATCAAACGCAGAGCATGGGTAGCCGTTTCGACACCGAACGCCCATGCAGCGCCGAGTAACCACGGGTGCCCCTCATACGGCTTGCTTTGGCTATTAAGGGGCTCGCGGGGATGCAAGTAAACGGGGACATCCAGCTTCTCAACTTCTGTCCAAAAGGGACGATACTGAGGCAAATCCAGGTAGAAAGAAGTATCTTCCTCCCCGATCTGGGAGTAGCCGTTGATCAGAGCGCCGACAAAACCGAGGTCTTTGACGCAGCGGATCAGTTCCTTGCATGCTGCGTCCGGATCCTGCATCGGCAGAGCAGCGAAGGATCTGAAGCGGTCCGCATGCCTCGCCATGCCTTCCGCAACATGGTTGTTAGCGATGCGCGCCACTTCCACAGCCTTCTTTTTGTCATGGATCGCTTGGATCGCTGGAGAGTTTAGCGAAAGGATGCTGAGTTCGATTCCAGTTTTATCCATCTGCTCGATCCGCTGTTTCTGCAAGTCTTGTAGGTTAGCGCCTAGCTCCCGCCAAAAATCCCCTCCGTAAGCCTGAGAGTCTCCGAGTGTCTCAGAGATGGCAAAATGCTCTTCTAGTGCGAGCTTCCACGGTTTATCAAAGTCAGGCTTATCAAATTTCATCTTTCTCCTTCTCGCTTGCGAAAATCCGTCATGACGCAACAGAAGTCGCGGGTGCGGTTCCGTGCCGCGCCGCTAGCACCATATCCGCGCCGGATCGAATCGTCGCGACGTAAATCAGAGCTCATTTTTGTAGATCACACCTTCCTTCATGATGAGCTTAAGATTCTTTTGCGGATCGGTCATGACTTTCACGTCGCTCAGGGGATCTCCTTCGACGACCAGAAGGTCGGCACAGGCTCCAGGAGAAATGGTTCCCAGATTGCCGCTCTGCATGAGCAGCTCGGCGTTGATGCGGGTGGCGGAGCGAATGATATTGGGTGGATCGTCGAGGTCGATTCTCATTTCAAATTCTCTGAGCTGTGACTGTTGCGCCTGGGGACCCCACAGGTCGGTCCCGAAAGCGATAGGTAGCTGGTAGCGCTTCGCCCATAGGTAGACTTGTCGGCCCTTCGCAACAGTCGCCCTCAGATTGTCAACGATAGTTTTCGGCAGCCCGGTTTCGGCTGCGGATTCGATTCGTTGCACGAGCGATATGAAGGTAGGGTCCAGGTAGGCTCCGTGCCGGGCCATCATCGCGACCGTTTCTTCGCTGACGAAATTGGCATGTTCGATGGAGCGTACGCCGGCAAGCAGACATCGCCGAACCCCTTCATCGGTGTAGACGTGCGCCATAACGTAGCTGCCGCGGCCCTTCGCCTCTTCCACGATCGCCCGCAATTCTTCTAATGAATATTCGTAAATGGTGGAATGAGCTTCCGAGGGAAACACCACTCCGCCGGAAACGAATACCTTTATTTGGGCCGCTCCTCTTCGGAGTTCTTCACGCGCGGCCTTGCGCACCTCGTCGATTCCGTCAGCGATCACCGACATCACGGTAAACGGCCCTGCCTGACCACATGGTTCGACGACTTCATCGGGGGTGCGAAAGTCTGCGCCTCCGCCGGTCTGCGTCAGCGCGCGTCCCGAGTAGAACAGTCTTGGGCCAATGATTTTCCCATCGGCCAGCAGGCGTGCGACGGTGTGGTCGGCGCCGCCCGCTTCTCTGATCGAGGTGAAACCGTCCATCAGGCTACATCGCAGATAATTGGCGGCGGCAATGGCGATTTCGGCCGCCGGATAGGAGCTGTTTTTCGGGCTGAGCGACAATCCGGTTATATGCGCATGCGCATCGATAAGTCCCGGCATCAGCGTTTTGCCGCGAATATCGATCACGTTTGCATCTTCATGGTCCATAGGCGTTTGAGAAAACGAAAGTATGCGGTTGCCTTGGACCAGAACGTCGAATGATTTCTGCAGTTCTGCGAACCCGTCCAGAACGAGGTTCGCTCTCGTGAAGAGGGTTTTGGCCGACATTTCCATTTGACCGATGCGGTTTCGCGAACGCTATCAGAAGTCCGCCGAGGGCGCACTTGTTGAGGGGCGTTTTTTTCTCCCCGGAGGCCCAGAGCCCTCACCCGCGATCAGTTCCGCGCTTCCCGCGGCGCATGTGGAATCGGGTCCAAATGATATCTGGCCATATTTAGCCCCCTCGATTCGAACCGCATTCAATCAATGCATTTGCACCTTGGCGGCAGTAAGCAGCGCGGCCTCGCGTGAAGCCTCGACGCCGAGTTTTGCCGGAAAGCGATTGTGCAGCGGGCTTAGCGAGGTACCAAGGTTCACGACCGCATACGTCATTCGCCCGAAAATGATGAAAGGCGCCGGCACCAGATCGATCGCATCTTTGAATTCGCGCAGCTCCCCGTCATCCCATCCGAGCAGCGCGCTGATGAACATGTAAATCGGCAGCGAGCCGACCAGCGTGATCATTATGACCAGCCACGTATTTGCCGTATGTCCCGGGCCTTGCCACAGCGAGGTCGCGATCGCGCGCAGGATCAG
>JBGPMZ010000150.1:0-6455 GCA_041487255.1 Binataceae bacterium (SeqCode)
CTGCTGCAGACGCTCCATCGCGTAAAGCACGATCATCCCCACCAGCGCGAACAGTAGAGTGGATATGGCGTACTCGAACCAGGTCATCTCGGTCGCGGGATGAATTCCGCAGACCCGATAGATCAGTCGCTCGAGTGGTTTGAGTATTGGATCGAGGAAAGTTCTTTCATCGTTGAACACGCGCGCCATGTACAAGCCCAACGGCACACTTATGAGTGTTACGATGATGAAGAACAGTCCAACCTGGACAATTGCATTCAACATTAGCGATGTTCCTTGTGATCCGAGCTAGAATTTCTCGGGTCGTAGTAGCGCGTACACGAGGTAGGCAGTCAGTCCGGTCGCCATCACGGCGCCCATTATCAGTTCCCACATGCTCATAGCTTTTCGCATCCTCGAACGTAGGCCAGTGCTATCAGGAAGAAGATAACCGTGGCTGATACACAGATGATGTCCAACATGTTGCCTCTTACATCGCGCGCGCATCGTGCGCGGTTTTCGCTGGTCGGTTCTCGCGTCGCATCAGGATGACGGTGGCGGGCTGCGACTCCTCGGCGGCCGCGGCAGCGGCCTGATAGCCGGGGCAGGGTCCGGAGGTGAAGCTGGCGAGCCGGCGCTGCTCCTCGGCCGCGGTTAGCTCTCCCATTGTGTCGGCCGCAACGCGCACCGAACCGCTATACTCATCGTTCACCATGAAGGTCCACTCGCAGCGCAAGCATCGATACATATGGCGCTGGGGTTTGAACCAACCCGGCCGCCGACCCATAACCCAGATCGCAAAGTTGTGGCGGAGTACATTGTTGGGGTTGACCTTCATGTGACTGCTCTCCTTGCGAGGCGACCCTCTCATCGCTTGGAGAGCATCCGATGTGCCATCTGAAAAGCAGGACTTTCGCTGAGTTTTTCATTGTAAAATGGTGCGAGGTTTCATAATGCATGCCGCGCGGCCCTGCATTACGCAAAGAAGAGGCCGTCAGTAGACTGTTGCTAAGGGGCGATTCGAGACCCGTAGCCGTTTTCGCAAAAATCCTATCGCGTCAGCCGGAGTCCGGCTGCTGATGCGATCGGATGCAGGCGCACAGTTCGGCGAGCGGTCGCTATGTCGACAGGTTACCTAGCCGAGCCCAGTCACTTCGTCGCGAGGATCAACGGAGACGGAGCAGCCGGCGTCCTTATTGCCTTAACAGTTTTGAACCCCGCGTCTTTCAGCCACGCGCGATATTCCTTCATCGTGAAGACGTCGCCGTCGGGTATGTGCAGCATCATGTTGAGGCCGAACAGCATCGCGAGCGGCGGCCCGGTGCGGTCGTCGTTGGGAATGAATTCTCCGATGAGGAGCATGCCCCGATCGCGCAGAGCCTCGGCGCATCGCTCGATGAGCCGGCGACCCAAGGCACGCCCTTCGCCATGGATTACGTGGCCGAGTGTTACAAGGTCATAACGTTGGCGGCCAAAATCGACTTCGCGCATATCTCCCTCGCGATAGTCGTATTGACCGGCGACGCCGAACTTTTCGGCGTACTGGCGCGTCACCGGCGTAACCTGCGGCAGATCCACCACTGTAACGCGGGTCGCGCGATTGGCCTGCGCGAACGGAATTGACCATGCGGCGGCGCCCGCCGCGACATCGAGGACGTTCTTGATCCGCGCGCGAACGCCCGGACTAAGACTCGCGACGGCTTGCTTCGCCGCGACGTAGTTGGGTGGGAAGATGCTTTTTACCAGCATCGCAAAGAACTCACCGATCGCGTCGGCGCCGCCGGGAAGGGGAATCGGTGCGCCGGTCCGGACTGCGCTGGCGAGTTGGAACCATCCCATCATCTGGCCAATTGCGAGGCGTCCCGCGCCTTCCATATAAAGGTCGCTTCCTCGCACCAGAAATGTCGCGGCATGCGGAGAAAGGCCGTAGCGTTCGCCTTTGCGGGTGAGATACTTCAGGGCAACCAGCGCATCGAGGAGGCGGCGCATCGAGCCTTCATTCGCGCTCGCCGCGGCCGCGATCTGCGTGGCGGTATTGCTGCCCGATGCGATCGCGCTGAAGACGTCGAGTTCCATCGCCGCCGCGACGGCGCAGGTGCTCCATCCACCCCACATCAGGTCCATTGCCACGGGAACTGCGGAGGGCAACTTCTTCGCGTGCTTAGCCATTGCGACGCCATCCTTTCCGGCCGCCTCTTCGGTCGAGGCCGGCCGAACCAGGATCCTCAGGCATGCCTATATAGCTGACCGCGGCGTCATCTGCACGCGCCGGTTAGGTAAGACGAGGACTTGTCGGAAGACTGAGATTCCTACTGGAGGTGCTCGCGGCGACCCTCACGCCGTCAAAGTTTTGCCGTTGTCGACAACGTGGCGTTGGGGCTCAGCCAACCTGGTGGCAATGGCCAATGAAGGCCGTTCAAAAAATCCTTTGCTTCCGCAAGATTTTGTCAAGCGATGGTTGGTATCGATATTGCTGCGACTAGCGCGCGCGACACCTGAGGAATGAAGTCGACTCACAACCTGTCGGAGCGTCTCACATGAAAAAACTATTCAAGTTGATCGCGGTTATCGGTTTTGCGCTGAGCATGGGGCTGGTAACGGCATCCGCCGGCGCTAAAGGCAGCAAAGACGAAGCCGTTGCGATGGTCAAGAAAGCGGTTGAATACATTAAGGCCAATGGCGCTGATAAAGCCTATGCGGAAATTTCCAACCCGAACGGCCAATTTAAGGATCGCGATTTGTACGTCGTAGTTGACGACATCACCGGCAAATGTCTGGCGCACGGCGCTAACGCGAAGCAGGTCGGCAAGGACCTTTCGGGCACCCAGGACGCCGATGGCAAATACTATGTCAAGGAACGCATCGAGTTGACCAAGAGCAAAGGCACTTTCTGGCAGAATTACAAATCCAGCGATCCCGTCTCAAAGCAGATTTCGCCCAAGGAAACCTATTGCGAACGCCTGAATGACACGGCAGTCTGCGTTGGCGTCTACCAGTAATTGGCGTCTACCAGTAATTGGCATCTACCACCAATCTGCTGTCCGTCCGAGCAAATGAACCTCGTCGGTCGAAAGCCGCGCGAACCATGGCAATGCCTATATGGCGGGTCGCGCGATGGTCTGCACGCTCAAGTATTTAGAGGGTCCTCTTTAGCTCCAACTTCTTGATGCGCGCGTTGAGGGTGGTCGGTTTCATTCCGAGCGTCTCGGCCGCGCCACCGGGACCATAGATTCTGCCGCCGCTCTGCTTTAACGCGGCGGCGATGTTGTCTCGCTCCCGACGTTTCATCTCACCGTTGGTGACGATCGGTGCCGTTTCTGGTGGTACGGCTTCGGCGCGAAATTTGTGCACCGGACGTGGCCGCGAGCTTTCACCGATCTCGAGGCGAGGTGAGCCGAGTCTGGCAGCTATCACTGCGCGCTCGACGACGTTCCTGAGTTCGCGGATGTTACCCGGCCAATCGTAGTCTTGCAGTTGCCGAAGCTGGCTCGCTGAGAATTGCATTGGCGCTCGATTGTAATTCCGGCAAGCGGCTTCGACGAAGTGTGTCGCAAGAATCGGGATGTCTTCCTGACGCTCGCGCAAGGGGGGCACCTCGATCGGAAATACGCTGAGCCGATAATAGAGGTCCTCGCGAAATCGCCCCTGGAGGACTTCCTTTTCGAGGTCGTGGTTGCTTGCCGCGATGATGCGCACGTCGGCATGCCGTGGTTTGTCGTCGCCGATGGGCTGGAATTCCCCGTCCTGCAAGACTCGGAGCAACTTGGGTTGCATGTCGGGCGGCAGGTCTCCGATCTCATCCAGAAACAGGCTGCCGCGGTCGGCGAGTTGAAAACGACCCATCCTGTCACTCGTCGCGCCGGAGAATGCCCCCCTGACGTGACCGAAGAATTCGCTCTCGAACAGCTCGTGGGGAATTGCGGTGCAGTTCACCTTGATCAGCGGACGCCGTCGGCGCCCGCCGCGCTCATGGAGCGCGCGCGCGACCAGTTCCTTACCGACCCCGGTCTCGCCCAGGATGAGCACGGTGGCGTCGGTCGACGCGACCATTTCGATTTGTTCGAGCACATGGCGAATGGTGGTGGTCGAGCCGAGAATCGTGGTGCTGCCCTCTCCCTCGCTGATCTCCGCCCGCAGGTAGGCGGTCTCGGATTCGAGGCGCCTGCGTAGTTTGTCGATTTCATCGAAGGCGCGGGCGCGCACGATGCTTCCCGCGACTGCGACCGCGAACAAGCGCAACCATTCGAAGTCTTCTTCATTCATGAGGGAGCGGGCAAACACCGCGATGACTCCGACCTGTTCGCCGGCATATACCAATGGATATCCGGCGAAGCTTCGAATCCTCTCCCGCCGGGCCCAATCGGCACTCCAATGTTGGTGGTCGCGGGTGTTTCCCATCAGCACCGGCCTGGCATCCTCGCGAATCTTTCGAACCTGGGTGCCGCCGAAATGAAACTCGTCGTTGATGTCGGACCAGTCTACGTCCCCGTTCAACGAGGAACCCGCGCTCGCGCACAAATGCAGGGAGTCCGGACGTTCAGCGGCATCGAGCCTTGAACGGCAGATCTCGCATTGCTCAGATGGTCCGAACATCCAGACCCGCGCGAGCGCGACGCCACGGTATCGCGCGAGCTCCGTGACGATGCGATCGAGGATCAGGGCGAGCGAGTGTTCCTGGCCGAGGGCTTCGGCAACCTTCTGAAGGCTAGCAAGTCGCATACGAGCACCGCGCGCCGGTCGAATGGGAACGCATTGTGATTTGCGGGGCGAGAA
Organism: Binataceae bacterium (SeqCode); assembly: GCA_041487255.1. Lineage (GTDB taxonomy): Bacteria > Desulfobacterota > Binatia > Binatales > Binataceae > DATGKG01. Next base: position 4,753 of record JBGPMZ010000150.1, read on the forward strand.
AATCAGGCCTCGACGGGAGCTGATTCATCGCCTCTCAGGTGGTGAAGATGTTCCTCGCCTCGAACTGATGGGGGCGAGAGGTCGTTTTTCGCTTGACGGGTGTCATCCCAAGTCCACCATGGATGCGCGATGGTTGGTGGACAGCGAGTGTTGTTGGTTTATCTTCATGTCAACTAGCCGTCCACTGCCTGCTAAACCGAACGCTAGCACGATCATTCCAGGGTTAATAGCGGAAACTGCCCGAGGAGCGAGTTCCGTCTTGATAATGCGACGCGATATCAGTGAAGCGAGTCTTGGCAAAATTTTGGCGTCAGATCAACGTAGTATCGGAGCCTCAACCAAAAATAGTTCCGGCCTGCGACACCACAGGTGTACTTAGGTCTTTATCCGGTTGGGCTATTTTGTTCACAAGCTGTTGGTATCAGTGATGCTAGGAGACCTGCGACATCACTCAGGTAGTCAGGGGGTCTAGGTTCCATGAACCAAAACGGTCAAGTGCACGCAATGCATGCCAATGGACGGCCCGGTCACTCAAATCTACTCGACATTAGCATGAGGCTCGAACGAAACTGGTTCAAGTTCGACCGTAGTGCGGCGCTGCGCCAAATCGATCTGGTGCGCGGCGTAATCGGCGCCAACCTGGACGAACTGTCGTTGGTCGCTGCGGAAGGAGTCTTCGATAAACCACTCTCGGACCGGCTGTTACGCGCCTCGCGATCGATGCGGTCGCTCACGAATGAGCTCGATGCGCTGCGCATCCTCGTCGCGCGGTCTGACGGCTATCCAAGGACGGGCATCAAATGAGCCTCCATTGCAGCAAATAGCCAATTGCTGGATGCTTCCTTTTCATAACTCTGTTCTGCTGGTAGACTCTGTTGCGAGGCTGCGTTGGAGTGGGATGTAAGAACCGCCTGTTGAGTGAAAATTCCACAGACGAGCAAAATCGATTTCTGCTAGTGGGGGAAGACGCCTTACTGACAGAATCCAGAGGCCCCGATTTGTTGAGTTGAGAAAACAAAGCCAAATACATCCCAGAGATGCTGCTTTTTCTCCATCTTCAGCGATCAATTCGGACGTGGGCGACCATCGATCAACCTGATCCGCGCACGCCGGTTCCGGGGATACTCACTTGGTAGCGAATGGGCAAATCTACCAAACGAAGCCAAACTCCCTCGGCAGATGTTAGGCTTTTCTAAAGTCGCGACGGAATTGGAAAACAAAGCCATTTGATTGCCACGGTCCGTGTCAAGGATATGGCCGCTATCGACAAGATGTCGATAGCGTAAGAAACTTCCGTCTCGCCTCTCCAGAAATGGCCGACTGGCCATCCGCTCGCGACTGCTCAGTCTTCCGCGGACGGGCAACTGGCGCAGGCTCTTCTCCGAAATTAGACTTGTTTCAGCAGTTTACGATTCTTGTTCCTGCATCGAACTACACGACCTCGGGTGGGTTTCCATGCCTCTTCATGACTACCGCAAGAAACGTGATTTCAAAGTTACCCCAGAGCCGTCCGGCGGGTCAGCGCGCAAGTCGAAATCGAAGCCCCACCGATACGTGATTCAGAAGCATCGCGCTACGCAGTTGCATTACGACTTCCGCCTTGAATGGAATGGCGTGATGCTGTCGTGGGCGGTTCCCAAGGGGCCGTCGCTCGATCCCTCGGTGAAGCGGCTGGCGATGCAAGTCGAAGATCATCCGGTCGA
>JBGPMZ010000151.1:0-6454 GCA_041487255.1 Binataceae bacterium (SeqCode)
GGATCGTGCCACGGCAGCACGACGACCATCGAACCAAGCTCGATGTTCTTGGTCCGGCCCGCGTAGTACGACAGGAACTGCAACACGTCGGGACACATTGTGTAGTCGTCGAAATGATGCTCGACGCTCCAGATCGAATCGAAGCCGAGCGGTTCGTACATGTCGCCGATCTTGAGATCGTGCTGATAGACCTCGCGGTCCGAGATCTGGTTAAGGGGGTTCTGGAAAATTACTGCGCCGCCTACTTTCAATGTTATCTCTCCTTTTTGAAAACCTGGTTCAGAGCTTTTCTCTTTGGTTCGATCTAACGCGCCGCCGCGCTCGCCGTGGTACCGACGCTCGGACGCTCTTCCGCAACCAGGGGTTGCGGATTCAGTTCCTGCAGCGCCGGCAAAACTTCCTTGGCAAAAAGCCGCATACTCTTTTCCGCCATCGCCATCGGCATCGCACCGTACTTGAAGATGAACATCAGCTCATCGGTGCCGAATGCATTCGCCAACTCGGTCGCGCGTGCGATGGTCTGCGCGGGCGTGCCCCACGGATGGCTGTTGAAGAAGCCGCGCGTGAATGGGGTCGCATCCTTGCGCAGTGCATCGGATTGCGCGCCATACGCCTCGTAGCCCTTGATGTCCTTCAGATGCGTCCCGAGCAACTCATAGTGGCGCAGCGCCGATTTGGCGTACTCCTCCATGTATTGGGACGCCCCCGCCTCAGCCTCGCTGGTCGTCTCCGCGACATAGGTCCACAGCGCGAGCTTGGTGTGGCTCGGGGCGAAGCCGGCGTCGCGCCGAAGCGAAGCGTATCGGCGCATGTTCGCCAGCGCGATATCGAGGCTCGTGGTTGGGATGGTCAGCGGTCGCACGCCATGCTTCGCGATGATTTGTACGGTCTGCTCGGTGCCGCCCGCGCACCATAGGTTGGCGCTCAGATCCTTCTCCGGCTGCGGCCGCAGGTGCAGGCCGTGGATCTTGTAGAACTCGCCGTCGAAATCGCATTGCCCGGTGGACAACAACTGGGTTAGCACCTGCAGTGACTCATCGAAGCGGCCGCGAGCCTCATTCTGATCGATGCCGAGTCCGGCGTACTCGCGCCGCCCCAGTCCGCGCCCTACGCCGCAGATGACGTTGCGGTCCTTGCCCAGGAAAGCATCGAGCATGTTGACGTCTTCGGCGACGCGCACCGGATTGTGCCACGGCAGCACCACGACCATCGTTCCCAGATCCACCCGTTTCGTGATGCCGGCGATATAGGTGAGGTACTGCAACGGGTTGGTCACCATCGTGTATGGCGTGAAGTGGTGCTCGATAGTCCATACCGCATCGAAACCGAGGTCGTCGGCCATGCGGGCGATGCCGAGTTCCTCGTTGAAGATCTCGCGGTCCGAGCGGGTGGCGCGCTTGGGAACGGACTGGCCCTTTTCCTCCGCTTCGTAGCGATCCCAGTCGCCGTAGTTCTGATTGAAGATGGTTGCCCCGATGCGCATAAGTTCTCTCCCTCGCGGTCGTTGCCGCCTAACTCTCAGCCAACTGGCTTAGCGTCGGTCGGTTGAATTTTCTCTTCGTCACAATTTTCCGGACCGTCTATCCGACGGCCACATTAAATTCGGTCAGATGAGCCTCATTCCTCGCGCTCGCTCTAACTTCGCCGAGTGTGTCGCGCACCAGAGTTTGCAGGAAGCGGTCGATCCGCGAGTCGGGCAGCTTCGCCATTTTCATCTGGACCAGGACATAGCCGGTCGCCGCGATGACGCGCGCGTCGTCCTCGGCGTCGGGGTCGCGCTGGCTTCCGGTTTCCATTCGCCAGCGCCGGATGGTGCGCGCGATGATGCGAATGTTGTTCTCGTGGAACTGCAGATAGAGCGGCCACACTTCATCGCGCAGCGCGGTGCTCCATTCGAGCAGCACGCGCGTGTGGTCAGGGTGCGTCACCATCGCGTCGGCGAACGTACGGCCGTGCTCAACGACGATTTCCGGTGCGGGTCGCCTGGTGTTGTGAATTCGCTCGGTCATCGCGAGGAAGAAGCATGCGATCTCCTCGAGGACCGCTCGCACCAGCGCCTCATGGGTCGGGAAATAAAAGAACACCGTGGGGACAGAGACCTTTGCCTCGCGCGCGATTTCGGCATGGCGTGCACCGCCCAAGCCTCTGCGGGCGAATACGCGAATGGCGCATTTGAGGAGCAGGGCCCGGCGCTCGGGCCGATCAAGAGGACGCGCCCGGCGCCGCTTGGCGATAGCCTTCGACATTCGAGTCCCACAGGTACTAATGATTGAGCGTCTTGTCAATGATGATTGACAATATTGTCAATGGTGAGTGCTGTGGCGAAGGGCCGAGGCTGTGAGGATTATCGACGTGGTGTCGATTGTGAGCCTGCGGGCAATACTCCTTTAAGTCGGTCTCCCTTCAGAAAATGGCTGTATTTTCAACCATTATTTGGCTTTGTTTTCGTAACAGCGACCACGGCGACGGCCTATGTCCCACGGATGCCGGGAAGCCTCCAACCGCAAGGTCGCGAGGGGCGCTGGCTCCGCATTGGGATGGTGGCGAGGGTCCCGGTACGTCGGCGCGGAAAAGACGCACCTATTCGATAAAGTGCAGCAATTATGGGGTGAATTTAGCTTTGTTTTTGCGTTTTATGCTTCGGCGGAGGTGCCATTCGAGGCCCTTCGCAGTGCCTCAGGGCCACTGCTCACGATGTTCGCAGTGGCTTTGTTTCTGCGTTTTATGCGTCCGGCGGGAGTGCCGTTCGAGGCCCTTCGCAAAGCCTCAGGGCCACTGCTCACGATGTTCGCAGTGGGTTTGTAACTAGTCGCGATAGGACAGTAGTAACGAATAGGTGCTGAAACGTTGGCCGCTAGTCCACGCGGAATATCGATAGTCGAATCCAAGCTTCATGCGCTCGAAGACCGGATAATTGAAGCGCGCGAGGCTCCACTCAAATCCGGCGCCACCCTGCGCACCTTCAAACAAGCTGGCGCCCTCGGTCACCGGAAGCTTTCGCGCCGCTAGCTCTTCGGTCTGAAACTGCAGCCCGCCCACCAGCGGCGGCGTCTCGATGATATCGACCCAGACACCTGGCCCCGCAGTCAGATAGGGTGAAATCCCATACGCCTGCCAGCGGTTGTAGCGATACTTGAGATTGGGCCAGATGGAGATCATTCGCTGCCGGAATTCGACTTTGGTCGGCTCTCCTACAACCCTTGAGTTGACCGTGACGGTATCGTTCCCACTCCGTGCAACCGCCGCGCCTAGTTCAAAATCCAAGTCGCCCGCCGGCATCCCCTCGCTCTCCTTCGCCAATAGATGATCGAGGAAGAGGCCGTAGAAGAACCCGCCTTCCCTCTGCCCAAACGGAAAGCCCTGATACCCCGCGCGCACCCCGTATGAGCTGATCAGGTCATGCCGCGAGCGCTCATCTCGAGGGTCGGCCGCGTCGCCGTGAGTCGACGCCGCGGCAGTGGATGCGGTTTGCCCTGCCATCTGGGATTTGAGCGCCGCATCAACCTCTTGCTGACGCTTCAGACTCTCCTGCGCATCGATCTTCTCGCGCTTGAGCGTGACAACCTGTGCTTCCAGGTCTGTCACCCGACTTTCGAGCCGATCCATTCGTTCAATGAGTTTGTTGGCGGCGAGGCCGACGGCCGATTCGGGACTACCTTCGCCCGCCCACGCGATCGTCGCGAACGTTTCCATCATCATCCACACCAGGATCACAAGCCCGATACCGATGCGTCCGGTAGTCATGATGCGAATGCCACCTCCGTCCTACGCGATAGGTCTGGTGAAACGGCGCAGCTCAGTATGGTGGATATACATACGTCGGCGTAGCTGACGGGTTGCCTGGGCTCTTCCTTGAATGCTGCGTTCTGGTGGGCCGCGGAGTCCTGGTCGGTTTCGGAGTCTTGCTGGGCTGAGGCGTCTTGACCGGACCGGCCTCAATCAATCCGAACAACCCAGCCGCGTATCCCATCGGTCCGGCAGTGAAGTAGACAGCGCCGGATTTGGCATTTAGCGCACCCTCACCGCCGAGAAGCGCCCAAAGACCGGGAATCGTGAGCTTTTTCGATTTCGAATCGGCGAGTTGGCCGAGAAATTCGCCGTTGGCCGGGTTGAATGCGCTGATCGTACCATCGACCAGGTTTCCAACCAGCAGATCGTTGGCAAAAGCTCCGAAGCTGGAGGGCGCGATCGCCAGTCCCCAAGGCGCGGCGAGGGTATTGTCGGTGAACGTCATGAGTAGATTGCCGTCGCTGTCGAACTCGTCGACCTGTCCCACCGCTTGCAGGCCCTTCGCATACGCTACGAACAGGTTCCCGTCGATGTTCGCGATGTTGTACGGCTCGAAATTCGCGGGCAGGTTCGGATCGGTGAAACCGCCGGCGGGAGTGATGGGGTTGAAGCCGGCATCGAAGACATCGATCGATCCGGAATGCTTGGTCGTACCAAAGTTGGCGGCGTAGAGCTGATTGGCACTGTGGCTCGTCGCGAGTGCCAATCCGGTGTAGGACGCCTTCCCGTTGTTGTTTACGACTATGGAGGCCGTGGTTCCGGAGCTCTGATTCCAGCCCGCGATGGTTCCATCTTCGGTATCGAAAATGAACAGCGCCGGGCCGCCGGCGGAAAGCAGGAAATCACTGGTCGCGTTGGCCACGATTCCGGTGGGTTGTCCTTTCCCGGCGCCGGCTGCGGGAACCGTAACGAACGGAAGGGCCTTAACGATGACGCCTTTGCCATCGATCAGCTCGGAAACGCCGGTTCCCTGATCATTTATCCAAAAGGGATTGCCGCCAGGAAGAAAGGCGGCGCCCCATGCGTTGATCATATGAGGATCTTTTTTGTGGGGGGCGCCGGAACCGGCGCTGCCGATCAGATTTGTAATTCTGAATGATCCAACGGGTTGGGCCGGCGAACTGTGAATCGCCGCGGCAACCATCGCGATCGTCATGATGGTAAGGAAAAGCGCCAGTTTGTTTTGCTTCATCGGCTGGTTCCTTCGCCATCGGCCCCGAAAGTGCTGACCTCCTCGCGCACACACACCAAGACATTACGTAAACTCACTTCAGGCGTTGGTGGTTCCCCATCGGCCGAGAATTCCAGGGAGCAAAGTCCTGCCGGAACCCGATCGTCGCGGTAATCGTCGCAACCGCGGTCCTCTATTCCTCCCCGGGGCGCATCTAGTTCTGCATCGAAAGCAGGTCGTTGATCCGCGAAGCGGAGTGCCAGCCCGTCGCGGCATGCTTGGGGCCGCCGAAAGCGTTGGACTACTGTCGGTTGCTTCCCTGCCAAATCACTTGCCGACTCCCTTCAGCGTCACCGTGGTGCTGCCCGTGCTCGGTCCGATAACTCCGATCGCCAGGACAACCCGTGGGGCATTGCCCTTGGCCGAGGGAGTGAAGACAATCGGGATGGCAGCGGTGGCACCTGGCTGAAGTGGTCCGAAAGAACCACCTGCAGCGCTGTAGGGAGGTATCGCGACCGGCAACCAGTCGCCGCTCAAGAACCCCTTCCCGGTATTTTTTATTATCAAGTTGGCTTGCGTAGTCTGACCCGCCAGTCCCGTTATCGTGAGCGTTGGTGGCGCCGAAAGCTTACCGGCAAGGCCGACTCCTTGCAGAACGACGCCAGTGGTCGGACGGCTCGCATCGTTACTTCCGATCAGAGCGGTCGCAGAATCACTCAGCGCGTCGGGCATAAAGGTGACAATTTCAGGCTGCGATCCTCCGGGCGCGATGTTGAAGGAGTTGGGATTGACCGAGAAGACGGTGGTTCGCGATGGAGGAGCAATCATTATCTGGACGGTTCCCGTCAAGTTCCCGGTGCCTGAATTCTTGATGGTGAAACTTCTGCTGGTCGCTAAGCCGATAGCTACTGAGCCCAGGTTCAATGCGACCGGCGCGACGATTCTTGCGCCATTAGCAGCAGGAGTAGGTGTGGGTGTAGCGGTCTGAGTCTGAGGTGTTGGTGTGCCTGCCGGAGTTTCAGTCGGTGTGGGAGTTGAGGTCTGCGTCGCGGTTTCAGTGGCGGTCGCGGTTGAGGTGGTCGTAGGAGTTGTGGTCGGGGTCGCGGTTACTGTGGCAGTCGAGGTTGCTGTAGCTGTGTTGGTGGCCGTCGGGGTTGTGGTCAGGGTGGCGGTTGGAGTGACCGTGAGCGTCGGTATCGGGGTTGGAGTGACCGTTAACGTCGCAGTCGGAGTTGCAGTCCTGGTGCCGGTCGGGGTCGGGGTCGCGACCGCTCCTGCGATAAGCAGAACCGCCTGTGCAGTCAGCACCGGACTGGTGCTGGCTTTGGTTGCGGTAGCAGGATAAGTAGCCGACGGAGTGCCGGCAAACGGGGCAGCGTTATCAGCGAAAGCGAGGGTAAAGCCCTCTTTCGACGATCCGATGTTGAAGCGCTGAATCAGCGAACCGGACAGCGTGACAACAGGAGCGGTTGTCGCCTGCGAACAGTAGAAGTA
>JBGPMZ010000152.1:0-6409 GCA_041487255.1 Binataceae bacterium (SeqCode)
AATTCATTCAGAAAGTGGTGCTCGACGGTCCAGACCGAATCGAAGCCGAGACGATCGGCGAGTTCGATTTGCTCAAGCGTCTCGCGATAGACGTCGGCCTCGTAAGTTGGCGATTTGAAGGGCTTGACCGTCTCGATCTCATAGATCAGCCCGGCCTTCATTTTTTCGCGCTCCATTGGCGCGTGAACTCGCGCGCCTGGCGCATCAACGAGCGGCGCAAATCGAACCGCGGACCGTGCAGGTACCACAGGTTGGCCAAGCCCAGGTAGCTCGCGAACATCTGGGTTGCGGCCCATAGGGCGTCGAGCGCCGGATCGAAGATGCCGAGTTCCTTGCCATGCTCAACCATCGTGCGCATGTTGCTCAGGTAGCCGAGGTTGGCGCGACGCATCGCGCGCAGCACGCGCGGGCTTATCTTGTGCGACTCCAACGTAATGATGAGGAGCAGGCGGCTGACCCACGGATTTTTCTCATTGAGCACCGCCATGTTCTCGAAGCTCGACTGAAAGGTCCGCAGGAATTCCTTCCTGGCGGTGATTGGCTTGCTCGGATAGGGATGACCCCATTCACCGAGGACTTTTTCGACTACCGCGAGGAAGAACTCCTCCTTGTCGCTGAAGTGCCAATAGAGCGCGCCCTTGGTGACCCCGGCCGCGCGTGCGATCCGCGACAGCGAGGTGCCGCGATATCCGTAGGAGGCGAACAAATCCATCGCGGCATCGATCAGGACCTGATCGAGCGACCCGCGCCGGCGCGGAGTTGGAGCCGAGTTTTCGGTGGCAGGTAGTTTCTGTGCCGCACTAATCATGATCGAATTGAACGAACGGAATGGTGCGGCACATCGGCGGCGAGATCAAGGGTAACACGCCGATTTCGCCGATGACGATGTTGCGAGACCGATCCCGGTCGCTTTCGACGAACTGGTTCGGTGAGCGAGGTGATGCTATCGCGGGGGCGCGAAGCGGTCCGAGCGCCGAAAGATCAGTTGCGTGTCGACGGATCGTCGGCCAACTTCATATTGCGCTCCAGGCACCATTTGTCGATAACTTCGGCGTTGAAGCGCCAATCGGTCCCAATCCTGAATCCCGGCAGTTCTCCACGGCGCAGAAGCTTGTATATCGTGGAAGGGTGCACGCGCAGGTAGTCGGACAATTCCTTTACCGTCATCACACGCGGTAAGGTGTACTTCGATTCGGTAGCCATGGCATCTCCCGGTAAAGAAAGTTCGGCACGCCGCTTGAAAGTGGCAGGGGGACTTTTTTTGATATTCGGCAAAACGGCTCCGCTATTTTTACGCCTGCCTTAACTTCTTTAGTAACTCGCAAAACCGCGGCGAGAGGTCAAGAGGCGCTATCGTCTGATTTATACAGTTCAAAAGTCCCGCTCCGGCTTCATAGTAGCCGTACGATCAGTAGATTAACTTAAGATTAACTTATGCACTGCCATTTAGCTAGTGGTTACGTAGCATTTCTGTAATCTTTGAAGGAGTCTTGATGCCATGCGACCGCGTACTGTCTTTGTGGCGAGCTTGATGGTGTATCTCGCCGTTTCGATGCTTCCAATTTCACGCATCGCAGCGGAGGCGTCAAAGCTTCAGATAAGCAGCCCTGCCATTTCGGACGGCGGCACGATTCCCCCACAATACACCTGCAGCGGCGCCGACCAATCCCCGCCGCTTTCGTGGGGTAGTGTTCCAGCAGGCACCAAATCGTTGGCATTAGTTGTCGAAGACCCCGATGCACCTGGTGGAACATTCGTTCATTGGATCGTGTACGACATTTCTCCTACTTCGAGCGGTTTCGCGGCAGGAGCAGTAGAGGGAAAACAGGGCGCGAACACCATGGGCAAGGCGGCATACATGGGACCCTGTCCGCCGCCGGGCCGCCCACATCACTATCATTTCGGGTTGTTTGCGCTGGACATCAACCTTAATCTGGGGACCAACTTAAGGGCCGAGTCGGTTCGCGATGCGATGAACGGGCATGTGAAGGAAAGCGCCGAGCTGGTTGGTATATTTGGCCGCTAGACGGCGAGCGCCGAGGCATATCCATGAGCAGAACGTACAAAATCGTCAGCACGCTGGTGATCGTAGTGGTGGTCGCCGTCGGAGGATACTACTTCTACCAGCAACATCGCGCGCGCAAGGCGGGAGTGCTGACGGAGAATATCGTGCACGATGGCGAAGGCTGGAGCGCCGACTTCACCGCGCGCGTCGACGCGCCGGAGCAGCGCGTGTTCGACAGCATCAAGGACGTGGAGCACTCCAAATCGGATCAGGTGAAGAGCATCCAGGTCATTTCACAAACGGACAACGCGAAGACCGTGCAAATGCAGATTGCGGGGCCGGGGGGCCAGGACATCACAACGCAACTCGCATTCGAGTATTTCCCCGAGCAACATCGCATCGTGTATCACACTGTGAGCGGCGGACCATTTGCGACAACCGCGCAGTATGACCTCGAGGACGAGGGGACCACCACGTTGATGAAGTTTCACGAATCGACAAAAGTGGGGCAATCGATTCCGGTCCCCGACGGCGTCATCAAGCAGGTTATCCGCGGTGTTTTCATCGCCCAGCTCGAGGGGCTCAAGAAGTCGCTCAACCTGACTGAAGTTGACAGTGGCGAGGATGCCGACGAGCCGTGACACCCTTGACCGCCGCGAGCACTTCCGACGCGGTGTCGAACTGTTCAACCGGCGCGAGTTTTTCGAGGCGCATGAGGAAATGGAGGAGGCCATGAACCTCCTCGAAGCCGATGAATCCGACTGGGAGTTTTATCTGGGTTTGCTGCGCGCCGCGGTCGCCAATCACAAGCTCGCCGATGGCGTCATCGACAGCGCGGTTTTACACTTGCGCGCCGCGCTCAAGTTCCTCGCGCCGTATCCCGATCGCCATCGAGGCATCAAGCTGCGGGAATTCCGCAATGCGCTGACGGTGCAGCTCGATCGATTGATCGCGCGCAGCGAATCGATGCCGCCTGCTGCGCGCATCGAGTTCGCGCCCTGACGCGCCTGGCGTTGCAATCATGAAGCTGGATGCGCAATTTGTGACCTCGGTGTTTTCCCTCGCGGGCTGTCCGCGCTGGAATCGCGCTGAGGTCGCACTCGCGGGCCGTTCCAATGTCGGCAAGAGCTCGCTGCTCAATGCGCTGACCGGAGTCAAAGGCCTCGCGAGGACCAGCAAGACGCCCGGCCGCACCCAGAGCATCAATCTGTTCGCGGTTGGCGATGCGCTCGCGCTCGCCGATTTGCCGGGCTATGGATACGCGAAGATGCCGGAGGCTATCGCGCAACGAATCGCAACGTCGATGAGCGAGTATCTTCATCAGCGGGAAAATCTCGCCGCGCTGGTAATGCTGGTCGATTCGCGCCGCGGCCCGGGACGCGAGGAACTCGAACTCGCCGAAGTCATTCGGGCCCGTAAGCTGGAGCTGATCGTCGTTGCGACCAAATGCGACAAGCTCAAGCGCTCCGAGCGCGCGGGTGCGGTCGCGGCGTTCAAGCCGCTCAACCTCGAACCGATTCTATGCTCCGTGACCGACGGCGAGGGCATCGAGGAGCTGCGCCGCCGCATCCTCAAAGTCGCGCGAGCGCGATGACCGTCCAATGACTCCCGACGTCAGCGTTATCATTCCGACTCACAACCGCCGTGCGATGGTGCGCGAGGCGATCGCCTCGGTTCTCACCCAGCGCGATTCGAACTTCGAGCTAATCGTGGTGGATGACGGCTCGACTGACGGAACTGCGGAGCTGCTCGCTGGTTTGGTTGGCGTGACACTGGAGCGCACGGATCGTCGCGGTCCCGCCGCCGCGCGCAATCGTGGCGTCGCGCTGGCGCGCGCTCCTCTGATCGCATTTCTCGATTCCGATGATCTCTGGACGCCCGACAAGCTAGCGCGCCAGCTCGCTTTCATGCGCGAATTTCCAGACTGCGTGATCTCGCAGACCGCCGAGATTTGGATTCGCAACGGGTGCCGGGTAAATCCCGGCCGCCGTCATCTGAAGCGCGCCGGCGACATCTTTCTCGATTCGCTGCAGACCTGCCTCATCAGCCCCTCCGCGGTGATTCTCAAAACCGATCTCTTTCGCGCGCTCGGCGGTTTCGACGAGGACCTCGCCGCGGCAGAGGACTACGATCTATGGCTTCGTATCCTCGTCGACCACGAGGTTGGCCTCCTCGACGAGCCGCTGGTGACGCGCCGCGCCGGCCATGCGGATCAGCTCTCATCTTCGATCCCCGCGCTCGATCGATTTCGAGTAATCGCGCTCATGAAGTTGCTTGCGAACGATCATCTTTCTGATTTGCGCCGCGAGGCAGTTGCCGACGTACTCACCGCGAAATGCCGCATCCTCGCAAAAGGTGCACAGCTTCGAGGTCGCACCGCGCAATCCGATCTGTACGACGCCGTCGTGTCCGCTTCGGCACGATGGCGAATTGGTCCCGACGATTCGCTTCTGCAGGTGACGATCGTGATGCGGGAGACCGTTGAAGCGGAACCCCCGGCGCATCACACGGAGCACGTCTATGATGCGCGATGAAACAACCGCGGCGGCGATCCGCGCGTGCGCCGAAAATCGGCGCCTTCCGGAGTCCCACACCGAGAAGTGGCTGGCGATGGCGACGCCGTCGCGCATGGGGTTGCTCGACATAGCGGAGCGCCTCAAGCTGCGCACCGGCCAGCTTATCGCCGCCATCGATCTGCTCGACGAAATCGAAATTCGCGAAGGTTTAACTCCCGCCGATACCTTCAAGCGCGAGGAAATTCAGCGCGCCTGCACCCTCAACGGCTCCGGTCCGTGGCGCGCCGCGGCTTTCATCGAAGCGCTGCGGGCGATACGTTTTCCGCGCTTGCGCCAGGCGATCGACCGGTTGTCGTCCGAGGTCGCGGCGCTCAAGCTGCCGGCGGGGGTGCGGATTGTGTTGCCCAAGGACCTCGGCTCTGATGAGTTGATGCTCCAGGTGAGCGCGCGCACCGGCGATGAGCTCGAAAGTCTCATCGATGCTCTCGCGGCGAAAAAATCCGGGCTGGTTCGGATCGCTAAGCTGATTGGCGGCGACGATGACGCTGAGAGTCTGTGAAGGAATGAGATCACTAGTGAGTCGTTCTTCACATATTATTCCGCGGCAAGGGCTTCTTTTCCCTTGTCATCCTGATGCAAGCGAAGCGCTGCCGAAGGATCTCGAATGGCGGTCCGCCGCGCTCGTCTTGTCGCCGGCCACGTTCGACTCCGGGCGGCCTGTTCGACCCTATGTGGCCAGCGGAAAAGGCCGTAGCACTTTAACCCTTCGAGATCCTTCCGCAGCGCTTCGCTTGCGTCAGGATGACAAGAGAAAGAATTACGTCCAGCCCAATGAAATTTGACCTCGACCACATCTATATAGAGGATGCGTGCCGCGAGACGGCGCTGGCCAAACGCGTGATTGCTGGCGCCGCGTCGATTGCGCCGGTCAGCTTCGTTCCCGATGGTCGCATTGCCGCGCGGCCGCTCGCGGATGTCGCAGATTCATTCGCGACCGGCAAGCGCCGCATGGTCATCATGCGCCGTCGCAGTCCATTCGTGATGGCATGTCCCGCAGGCTCCGCGAAATTCGCCTGCTGCGGCTACCTGGTTCTCACGCTGGCGTCGAATTGTCCGATGGACTGCAGCTATTGCTTCCTGCAGGAGTACGTCGCCGACAATCCCGGTTTTCAGGTTTACGCGAACTATGAAGACGCGTTTGGCGAGATCGACAAACTGATCGCGAGCGCGCCGGGGCGTCACTTTCGGATCGGCACCGGTGAATTGGCCGATTCGCTCGCGATGGATTCGCTCACCGGTCTGAGCATCGACCTGGTGAACTTTTTCGCCACCCGCGAGAATCTCACCCTCGAATTCAAAACCAAGACTGACGAGATCGAAAATCTGCTGAAGCTCGATCCGCGCGGGCGCGTGATGGTTTCGTGGACGCTCTCGCCGCGCCGCGTGTTCGAGGCCTGCGAGCATCGCACCGCTTCGCCGACACAGCGGATCGCGGCCGCGCGACGCGTCCTCGACGCGGGCTATCGAATCGCGTTCCATCTCGACCCGATGATCGCGTATCCCGAGGCCGAACGTGACTACGTCGAGTTGCTGGATGAATTGTTCTCGGCGATTGCACCGACCAGGATTTCCTTCATCAGCATGGGCGGTTTGCGCATGACGCCCGCGCTGCGCGCCGCGGCGCGACGACGTTTTCCGACCGATGCGATGTTGGTGGGCGAAGACGTGCTCGGCGCGGACGGCCGCTACCGCGCATTCGCGCCGCTGCGAATCCGCTTGTACAAAGTGCTCGCCGACAAATTCAAAAGCGCGGGCGCTGAGATTCCGTCCTATCTCTGCATGGAAAATTCCAGCGTGCATGAGCGCGTGTTCGGCGCACCCGCTTTGC
>JBGPMZ010000153.1:0-6407 GCA_041487255.1 Binataceae bacterium (SeqCode)
ATGCTGTCGGGGCTGCTCGGCCCTGAATCCGATGCGCGGCCCAAATCGCAGCCCCAACTCGACCTCGCGATGCTCAATGGCGTGCTGAACGGGATGCTCGCGCCGGCCGGCACGCGGTTCGTATCGCCGTGGGGAAGCATGACCGGCGCGGGCGAACAGAGCGGATTTCTGCGCGACGGCTACCTGGCAACCGAGAACGGTAAGTATTTGCTACTGCAAGTCGCACAGGGTGACGGCCTCCAGGACGGGCCCGATCCGGTCGACGTCATCGACGATGACATTCGCGCAGTGCGCGCGCAGTTCCCCGGTATCGAAGCCGGTATGACCGGCGGGCCCGCGCTCTCGCATGCCGAGGCGAACGCCACCGCGCACGACGTCAAGCTGGCCTCGATGCTGGCGGTTGGCAGCAACGCGGCGCTGGTCATAATCCCGTTCGCGACGATCGTCGAGCCGGTCTTCGCCCTGATTTCGCTGCTGATAGGCGTCGCGTGGTCATTCGGCTTCACCACGCTGGCGGTGGGGCATCTGAATCTCTTGTCGGCGGTATTCACCAGTATTCTTGCCGGTATCGGCATCAATTTTCCGATCCATCTGATGGCGCGCTACAACGAGGCGCGGCGCCAAGGCGCCGCGGTGCCGCTCGCGATCGAGCTCGCGGTCGCGAACACGGGCGCCGGAGTCGTCGCGTCGGCAATCATCATGGCGCTCGCGTTCCTGATGCCGATGTTCACCGACTTCAAGGGCATCGCCGAGTTAGGTCTAATATCCGCCGCGGGTCTCTTCTTGTGCATGATCTCCGCGATGCTGGTTTTTCCTTCGTTGGTGGTTATTCGCGATCGCAATCGCGTGATGAAGCCATATCTGGTCAAGGAGCCGGCCCCCGGCCGCGCGGCGATGCTGGAGACCTTCTTCAAGCGCCCCAAGCTGCTTGTGATATCCGCCACCGCGTTCTCGCTGGCGCTCTTCGCATTCGCGCCGCGCGTGCGATTCGATCAAAACCTGCTGAAGCTGCAGGCGCAGGATAGCGAGGCGGTGCGTTTCGAAAATGCGCTGCTGAAAGATTCGGGGCGTTCCTCATGGTTCGCCGTCTCGCTCGCACGCAGCCGCGATGAAGCGGAACGGCTCGCTACGAAATTCAAGGGGTCGCCGCAAGTCTCCAATGTCGAAACGATCGCGACCTACATTCCCGATGCGCAAAGCGAGAAGCGCGCGATTCTAGCGAGCATCAAGCCGATGATTATGCCGCTGGCGATCAAACCCGCGCATCCTGATGCCGAACTTTTGTTGCGCGATCTCGATTCGCTCCGATTCAAGCTCGGCGCCGCGAAGGAAGCCGACTCCGCGGGCGAGGTCGCCAAAATTGCCGCACTGATTGCGCGCGCTTCGGCAGCGTTGCAAAAAGATCCTGCCGCCTTTGACGAGTACGGCGGCGCGCTCGCAGCCGACTTGTCCGCAAAACTCGGCACTCTGCGCCGCTCTCTCTCCCCGGCGGAGGTCACCGAGAAGAACTTGCCCGCGATACTTCGCGACCGGTTCGTCGGGCACACCGGCGCCTACCTCGTCCAGATCTATCCGCGAGGCGACGTGTGGGACGATGCGCCGCTGGCGAACTTCGTGTCGGCGCTGCGCAGCGTCGATCCCGATGTGACCGGACCTCCAGTTCAAACGTACTCGATCGCGAGTGTAATGCGCCGCGGCTATGAGCGCGCTGCGCTGTTCGCGCTGGTGGCGGTGTTCATCTTCGTGTTCGCCGATTTCCGCAACCTGCGCGATACCGCGTTGGCGACCGTGCCGCTCCTCTTCGGCGGTGCATGGTTACTCGAGGCGATGGGCTTGCTCGGGTGGGACTTCAACCTCGCAAATTTGTTCGCCGTCCCGATCATCATAGGAACCGGCGTGGACAATGGCGTCAACATGCTGTATCGGTGGCGCGAAGAACACCACAAATCGGAGTTGATCCTGACCACGGCGGTGGGAAAATCAGTGACGATCTGCTCGTTGACGACGATCGCGGGGTTCGCGGCGCTGATTCCCGCGAGCCATCACGGGATCTCGAGTCTTGGTCTGCTGCTCTCTTTGGGGGGAACGCTGATCCTGATCGCAACTTTGCTGGTCCTGCCCGCTTTGCTGAAGATGATCGGGACCCGTCTCGATGCGCGCTCGCACGATCCCGGCGCCGGAATCTCGAGGGAAAGCTCTATTCCGGAGCGCCAGCCGCGCCGCCTTGCCGGCGGAAATCCAGGGGTGCTGCGCAAGAGCTTGGGAACCGCGGTGGTGATCGTCGCGCTTTCGATGCTCGCATCGGTCGCACACGGGGACAACAATCGCTCGCGCTCGGACGAAGTAGTCAAGGAAGCCGAAGCAACCATTTCGGAGGCGGGCAAGAAAAACCCGGTCGACAGTTCGATGGTCAACCACGCGATCGATCTGCTCCATCAGGCGCTCAAGATGGATTCTCACAACGATTCGGCTTATGTCGATTTGGGCTTCTGTTACGGATTGCTGCGCGAGGCCACAACCGCGGAGGACATGTATCGCACCGCGACGCTGATGAATCCGTCCCCGGCCAACTTCAAGGAGCTAGCCGACGTCTATCTACGAACCGGCAATGCCGATAATGCGTTGATGGCCGCAAACGCGGGTCTGCAGAAGGACCCGCACAACGCGAAGCTCTACAATGCCAAAGGCCTCGCGCTGAACGACCTCGAACGCTTCGACGAGGCGGAAGAGGCGTTTCGCGAGGCGGTTCGTTACGATCCGTCCTTTGAAGTTGCGCGGCGAAATCTCGAATCGGTTAGCGGCAAAGCCGCCAAAAGCAGCAAGCGCAGTCCGTGACGCTCGCCGCACCTAATCAGCACATGCAAAGGCCGGATCGTTCGCGATCCGGCCTTTTCGTCTCTGTAGAAATCTACAGTCGCGCCTGCGCGGGCGGCGCAGGTAGTATCCCGCGGCCCTTGAAGGCGGTGACACCGTAGCGATTTATCATTCGGTACACGGTGTAGCGAGAAACGCCAAGGAGTTCCGCGGCGCGGACACAGTTGCCCGCGCTCGCATGTAGAGCCTGGGTCAGCGCATCTTTCGAGGCGCGCTCGATCGCCGAATCCAGGGTCTGCGTCACTGGGCCTGACACTCCCGTCGCGGGCCGAGGCGAGGAGGTCTGGACCGGCGGCGCCGAGTGGACGGTCTGAGTCAGCCATTCATTGAGGGTCAGGACGTCGGGAAGGTCGCCCAGCGAAATACGGTCGTCGTCAGTCATCATCAGGGCGCTCTGAATGGCGTGCGAGAGCTGGCGCACGTTTCCGGGCCATGCGCAGGAACACAGGGTCTCGAGCGCCTCGCGCGAGATGAAATGGATGCTCTTGCCGAAAGCGCGGGCATGCCGCTCGACAAAATAGGCGACCAGCGCGGGAATGCCTTCGCGCCGTTCACGCAACGGGGGCACCGTGATGGCGGTGGCGTTGAGGCGATAATAGAGGTCAGCGCGGAAGCTGCCCTCTTTCACCATAGTTGACAGATTGCGATTGGTCGCGCACACCAGCCGGATATCCACCTTGTAGGTCTGCGCCGAGCCGACCGGCTGCACCTCATGCGATTCGACCGCGCGCAACAGTTTGGGCTGCAGCTTGAGCGGGAGTTCGCCGATCTCGTCGAGGAACAGGGTGCCGCCGTTGGCGGAGCGGAAGTAGCCCAGTGACTCCTCGCGCGCATCGGTGAAGGCGCCCTTCACGTGACCGAACAGTTGCGATTCGGCCAGCGACTCAACCAGGTTCGAGCAATTGAAGGTTACAAATGGGCCGTTGGGAAAAGGGCCCTGTTTGTGGATGGCGCGCGAGATCAGCTCCTTGCCGACCCCGGATTCTCCATAGACCAGAACCGCGGTCTTGTAAGGCGCAACTCGCGCGACCGACGCCATCACTTTGCGCGAGGGTTCGGAAGCCACCAGTATACCGGCGACCTGCTCCGAGCCGCCGCTCAGTTCGGCAACGGAGATCCAGTGATTTGGGTCAGCGTCGGCCGGTTTTTCGTCCGCGTGGAAGTCAGCTATTTTCGCAATCGCTTGGTCGGTCAGGTGCGCGCTCATTTGGTCCCCCCGGTGGTACGAAATCAATCGGAAGTGCCGTTTATTTTGGATGGCTCATAGGTGCTCGAATCGTGCCAACCGCTTCGGTCATCCTACCGTCCTCAAATCGCCACTAACAATTGGTACGAATATCCTACATTGCGGCCATGGTGGTCAAGCTTTAGGCATCAGATTGCTGCCAATGGCAGCAGTTGGCCCATTCGAAGACAATTCCGTCCCAGTGAGGCAGCAAAAGGAACCCGCACTGAGCCCGAACTTCCAGTTGCAACAGGCAGCGATGCTCGGGGTACGATTTTACTTCAGAAAGTTTTCCACGGCCCGGGCGATGGCGGCCGGCTGCTCGAACGGCAGCAGATGTGCCGCGTTGTCGATCAGCTCGACCCGCGATCCGGCGATGCGGCTGCGGAATTCCTCCGCATACAGCGGCGGGATCAGACGATCCTGCTTGCCCCACAAAATCAGCGTTGGCGCCTTGATCCGATGCATCCGCTTCTTGAGGCCCTTGTCGGGAATCGGCCAGATAAATTTGCCGACGCAGGCAAACGTCCACGCCATCCGGATGTAGGCGTCCTGCTGCGAGGGATCCGTGCCATCGGCGAAAATCTGCTTGCGCACCGGATGCTCGGGATTCTTGAGAATCAACGGCGCCAGCTCCGGTTGCGGCGTGATGATGTAGTTGCGAATCGGCGTATCGTCGCGCCACAGGCCCATCGCGCTCATCAGCACCAACTTGCTGACCCGGGCCGGATCGGTAGCCGCGACCTCGGCCGCGACCATCGCGCCGAACGAATCACCGACCAGCACCGGTGAGTCGATTCCGAGCTGATCGAACAGCTCATAATGATAGAGGACGAGGTCCCACATATCGTCTAGCGCACGGAGTCCGTCGGGATCGCCGGGCGTGGTGCCCGGATGCGCGGGGGCATAGACGGTGAAATTTTCGGCGAGCTTATCCAGGAACTCGTTCCAGAAAAGCCCGTAGTCGCCGTGCAGATAGACGAGCGCGGGGCCCCTGCCCGCCTTCATCACGAGGGTTTGGATCTTGCCATCCCATAGGGAGAGTGTCTGTTCGGTTGGTTGCGCCATTTTTCCTACTTTCTGTTACTTCGCGGACCTAACCTCTAGCCCCTTCCCTTTAGGCAAGGGGGATCAGAGTCGAGAAGGCCGCGTGGTCTATCGCTCTTCTCCCCTTCTCTAAAGGGAAGGGGTTGGGGGTTTAGCTCAGATCCTTCGCTACGCTCAGAATGACTTGCTCGGCGATGCCGAGGCAGTCATTTCGCCGCCGCCGCATGCGCGCCACCATTCGCCGGCTTGCGCGCCATCTCCTTCTCCCTCAACGTCGTCGGCCACCATTTGTTCTCCCATTGGTCGTCCCACAACGTACGGAAATGCGGGAAGACCTCGCGGCAGAACAGCTCGATGTTCTTGAGCGTCAGGTCATGCGGCATCGAGCCGATGTGCAACAGCACCATCAGATTGCCGACCCGCAGCTTCTTAATCGCGTCCATCAGCTTTTGCGTGACGGTCTTGGGACTGCCGGAAATCACAAAATCGTTGTCGATAAAGTCCTTGTACTTCCAGTTCGGAATCTTGTTCATGACGTCGAACAGCATCGGATTGAGGTTCTTCACGCTGTTGACCAGGCTGCGATAATCCTGATGGCCCGGCACCGGATTGTACTCGGGCAGGATGTGCAGCGACTTGTCGTAGAAATATCTGATGTGTTTGTAGTAGTCCTTTTCGGCCTGCGCGTCGGTCTCCGAAACGGTGACCAACTGCAGGAATCCGGCGCGATACGGATTGGGATCGAGGTTGCTCTTCGCGACGAAATCCCAGAAGCCGTCCATCACCCGCTTGCCGAACTGGCTGCCCCAGTAAGACAGGAAGCAGTAGCAATGGCCGTGTTTGGCCGAGAAATCCCAGGTGCTGAGGCTGCCGCTGCCGGGCACCCACACCGGAGGATGGGGCTTCTGGATCGGGCGCGGCCACACATTCACCATCGGCAGTTTGAAGTACTTGCCGTTCCACGCGAAGATTTCCTTCGCCGTCCACGCCTTCATGATCAGGTCGTGCGCCTCGTAGTAGCGCTCGCGCTGCTCGACCGGCGAAATGCCGTAGCACAGGTTGACGTCCATCGAAGTGCCGAGCGGCATGCCTGCGACCAGCCGCCCGCCGCTGATGCAATCGATCATCGCGTATTCCTCGGCCACCCGAATCGGCGGATTGGAGGTCGGCAGCGTTGCGCCCATCTGCACGATCGCGGTGTCCATCCCGTTGGTCGCGCGCGCAAGCACCGAGCCCATCAGGTCGGGATTGGGCATGAACC
>JBGPMZ010000154.1:0-6381 GCA_041487255.1 Binataceae bacterium (SeqCode)
AGTCCGATTCGCGGAGGATCTCCTCGCACTGTTCGGGTCCAAAAAACTTCTCGGGAACAATGCCGTCCGGATCTCCGAGTCCTGCCGGACACCATCCTTCGTCCCGCCGGTTGCCGGGATCGCGCTTGAGTGCGAGGACGCGCATCCCGAGCGCTTTAGCCAGACGCGCCGTTTCGCGCCCGATCGATCCATAACCGATGATGCCGAGCGTCTTGCCGCGCATCTCTTCGACCGTCCCGGGAAATCCCGAACGAAGCCATTCGTGGCGAAGCTGCGCACGAATCATGAGATGGAACCTATGCGCATACGCCAGCATCGAGGCGATGGTGTACTCAGCGATCGGCGTCGCATGAATTCCGCTACCGGTGGTTATCGTGACGCGCGCCGTTTTCAGCGCTCCCACGGCGTGATCGGCGCCCGCGCTCAAAAGCTGCACCCATTTCAGCTCCGGTGCGCGCTGCTCCAGGTCATTCGGCATGATGAAGGTGAACATCACGTCGCATCCGCCGGCCAGCAACGCGCGCGCATCGTCGGCGGTGCGGCAAGCGCGATCGACCAGTTCGGCATTGGGCGCGGCGGCGCGTATCAGGTTTCGTTGCGGGTCGAGCAGCGGGACGGTGGAGACGATCTTGATGGGTGCCACGCTCGGGAATTTCGCACGCAACCCGCCTCGCATCAAGCGCGAAAAGCCGCGCCTTGAGCGAGACGACGCTTGCGCCTATGATCTCCCGCAGGATTCGCGTGCTTAGTCGGACCACATTGAAACGGGCCGCCGCGTATGGCGCGGTGCTGTCTCTTGCCACTACATTCAGCGCGTCGGCGCAGAACAACCCCGATACCGGATCGCAGAGAAGCCGAAGTCCACAAACGCAACCCGGCGCCTCTTCTTCCTCGAAACCGGGTATGGCTCATCAGGGTGGCGACGATGCGACGCTGGAGATATCGCCGCAGACCGGAATCAAGCCGCCCGTCGGCGGCAGCGACGAGATTCCCAGTAACCGCGAGTTCCGCCCGGGCGATGATACCGCATCGATCAACCGCGACTTCAGACCGCACGACAACCTGAACCCGAATCGAGGTGGGCACGTCGGCAACAGCACGAGCTGCCTCGGCATCCACGTGAAGTATACGAACTACTGTTTCAAGGGCGCCGAGGAGCACGGCCTCGAGGTGATCACGATCGATAAAAACAGCCCCGCCGAACACGCCAGCCTCAAAGCCACCGGGGACAAGGGCGGTATGATCGCCGCCGCGGAAACCGCGAGCGCATTTCTGGGTCCGCTACAGATCCTTACCAATGGCTTGCTCGAAAAGGCAGCCCAAGGCGACCGTGGCGATCTGATCGTGGCGGTCGACGATCAACGGGTCCGGAGTCAGGTGGATTTCGACGATGCGATGACGAAGGCGCGGCCGGGCGACACGATGTATCTCACCGTGGTGCGGCCGTTGCCGGGCGGCGATCACAAAACCATGAAGATCGCAGTCACCGTCGGGAAATGGCTCCCGGGGACTGCCGATTCGTGCCCCGATACGACGACCGCATCGTCGCAACCGGCGCCGGTGTACTGACACATCGTATCGCACTTTTCCGAATCGACATTCTGATATACTAATTCGTCAGGCTTGCTGGCGTGCGAAGCTTTCTTCCCACGTCCGGCGGGCGCTGTTGCGTTCGTTTTTGGGAAATATCAACTGAGCAAGCATATTTGGAACGAAGCCTGAAAGAAGCGGCGAGCGAACTCGAAGCTCGCCTGAAGTCCAACCATCATCGCCGTTTCCCGGTGATGGGGCTGCGAGGCGCCTCCAATGCGCTGATGTTGCGCGAGGCCGCGGTGCGCGTGGCGCGCCCTATCGTCGCGGTAACGTCACTCACCGCGGAGGCCGAGGCGCTCGCGCATGAGCTGGCGTTCTTCCTCGGCGAGTCCGTCGATGCCGACGTCCCCTCGCGTCGCGTGCATCTGCTGCGTGGATGGGAGCTGAAACCATTCGCCGCGATCTCGCCGCCGCCTGATGTGCAGGCTTCGCAGCTTGCCGCGCTCTACGCGATGCGCCGCTTGACCGCGCCGATCATCGTTACCTCGGCCGAAGCCCTCATGATGCGCACGGTTCCGCGCAAGGATTTCGACGCTTCCGTCATCAGGATCGCCGGCGCCGAGAGCCTCGACCTCGAGATCCTCATCGATACGCTGGCGACGATGGGCTACCAGCGCGTCCCCCAATGCGAGGAGCCCGGCGATTTCAGCGTGCGAGGCGGCATAGTTGATGTTTTTTCACCGCTGTACAATAACCCCGTCCGCTTCGAGCTCGAGGACGACATTGTCACCTCGATTCGCCACTTCGAGGCGGCTACGCAGCGATCACTGGGCGAAATCGCCGAGGCCACCATTATCCGCACGCGCTACGTCGCCCCTTCCATTTTGAAGTCCAAGGCCGTTGGCGACGAGGTTGCTCTGCGCGCCGCCGAGATCGGCATGTTTCGCTAGGAGGCCGCCGAACTCGCCGAGACCCTCGAAACCGGCCTGCTGTTTCCCGGCGCCGAGCTGTTGATGCCGTATGTATATCGCCATCCGCTCGATTCGATTTTCAGCTATGTCCCCGAGGGCGCCATTGCGTGGCTGATGGATCCGGGCCGCATCGTCGCCGAGGCTTATCGCCGCACCGATCTCATCAATGCCGAGGCTTCCGTAGCGCAGGCCAAACCCACTTTTTTTCCACAGCCCGGCTCGCTCTACCTCACCGCCGAGGAGATGGAGCGCGAGCTGTCCCGGATGACCGCGGTCGAGATCGGTTCGCTGGTCACCGCGATGGCGCCGCGCGAAGGATGGGCGCCGCCGATCGAGGTCGCCTCTGCTCCCGCGCTGAAACTCAGCTCGGTGCAGTTGACCGGCCAGCGCCACGCGATTTCGTTTGAGCCGCTCGCCGCCGAACTCAAGGCGGTGCAGCATTCGCAGTCCCACGCGGTGATGGTGGTCGAGGGCGCCAACCAGGCGGCGCGGTTGCGGCGTCATCTCGAAGCCTACGATCTCGACGTCAACGCCGACTGCAAATCCTTTCCCGAGTTGCTTGAGCGCGAGGATTTTCGTCCCGCGATTATCGAGGGCGAGATTTCGTCCGGCGTAGTTCTCGAAGCTGACGGCCTCTACGTCTATTCAGAAGAGGAAATCTTCGGCGAGCCGCGCGCGCATCGGCGCACCAAGCCGCGCCCCAAGGGCGCCGCGCTGCTCAGCCTCGAGGAGCTGCGGCCGGGCGATCACGTCGTGCATCTCGATCACGGAATCGCGCAGTATCGCGGGCTCAAGCACATGAAGGTCGCCGACATCGAAGGCGACTTTCTAAACCTCGAGTATGCCTCCAACGACACCATGTATGTGCCGGTCGAGCGCATCAACCTGGTCCAGCGCTACATCGGCGGCGCCGACAATCAGCAGCCCAAGCTCGACAAGCTCGGCAGTGGCGCATGGGAGAAGGTCAAACGCCGCACCAAGGCGCAGGTCCTCGCGATGGCGAGCGAGCTGCTCGATATCTACGCCGCGCGCGAAGTGATGGAGGGCCACGCGTTTCCGCACCCGGGGCGCGACTACGAGGAGTTCGCCGAGCGTTTCGAATTCGAGGAGACGCCCGATCAGCAGGCCGCAATCGACGATGTGCTGCGCGATATGTGCCGGGCCAAGCCGATGGATCGCCTGATTTGCGGCGACGCCGGTTTCGGCAAGACCGAGGTCGCGATGCGCGCCGCGTTTCTCGCGGTGATGGACGGAAGCCAGGTTTCGATCCTGGTGCCGACCACGATTCTCGCCGAGCAGCATTGGAATAGCTTCCGCACCCGCTTCAAGGACTACCCGGTGCGCATCGAGATGCTGTCGCGCTTCCGCTCGCCCAAGGAAAATAAGGCGGTTATCGATGATGTCGGGCGCGGCAAGGTCGACATCGTGATCGGCACGCATCGTCTGCTTTCAAAGGACGTGCAGTTCGCCAGGCTCGGCCTGCTCATCATCGACGAAGAGCATCGATTCGGCGTCGCTGACAAAGAGAAGATGAAGAAGATGCGCAAGCTGGTCGACGTGCTGACGCTCACCGCCACCCCGATTCCGCGCACGCTGCACATGGCGATGCTGGGGATTCGCGACCTCTCGGTGATTCAGACCGCGCCGCCCGATCGGCAGGCGATCCGCACCTTCGTCGCGCATTTCGAGGACGGCCTGGTGCGCGAGGTGATTCTGCGCGAGCTCAATCGCGGCGGCCAGGTCTTCTTCGTCCACAACCGCGTCGAGAACATCGGCAATATCGCCGGGCATCTGCGCGCTCTGATCCCCGAGGCGCACATCGGCATCGGCCACGGCCAGATGAACGAGCATCAACTGGAAAACGTGATGCGCGACTTCATCGAGAACCGCATCAATCTGCTGGTCTGCACCGCCATCATCGAATCGGGGCTGGATATTCCCAACGCCAACACCATGGTGATCAATCGCGCCGATCACTTCGGCCTCGCCCAGCTCTACCAGCTTCGCGGACGGGTCGGGCGCTCGCGCCAAAAGGCCTATGCGTATCTGTTGATTCCCGGTGAGCACATCATCACGCGCGACGCCAAGCGCCGGATCGAGGCGCTGCGCGAATTGGTGGATGCCGAATCGGGCGGCGGATTCAAACTTGCGATGGCTGACCTCGAGCATCGCGGGGCCGGCAACCTGCTCGGCCGCGAGCAGCACGGCGAGATCGCGGCGGTCGGCTTTGAGCTTTACACGGAAATGATGGAGCAGGCGATCGCGGAACTGCGCGGCGAGCCGATGCGTCCCGATTTCGAGCCCGAGCTGCGCCTCGGCATCCCGGCCTACATCCCCGACCACTATGTGCCGGATGAAAACGAGCGCCTCATCCTGTATAGGCGGCTGGCGCGGGCCGAGTCGGAGCAGGACCTCGACGACCTGCGCGACGAGATGCGCGATCGAGCCGGTCCGATCCCGACGTTGGTCGAGAATTTGATCCTGGCGATGAACATCCGCCGCCAGATGCGCGCGATGCTGATCCTGAGCGCCATCACCAAGGCCAATCAGCTTGAAATCCGTTTCCACCCGGATGCGCCGATCGACGCGCCGAAGCTTACAAAACTGGTCGAAGCTAATCGCAGGCGGATGCGACTGACCCCGTCGTTTCAAATCATCGTGCAGATTGAGCCGGTGGGAGAGCGGGAATACGACAAGACCTTCACCCAGGTCGATGCCGTCTTGCAGGCGATTCGGACGTGTGAGAATTTGGAAAGCTGGCCGGAGCGCGCCGCCGGGCAGTTGGCCAACTAAAGCACGGCCGCTGACGCGGTGTGTGGCGCAGTCCGAAGCGAACTATTGATGCGAAACATTGTTTCTGTCGTTCGAGCGAAGGCGTGGCTCGCGCTCGCGTCCGCGGTCGTGGCGTCGTCGTTGACGATTGGCGGACCCGGCGCGGTGCGCGCGGAAGAGGTCGACAAGATTGTCGCCAGCGTCGACGGCGATCCAATCACGATGCATGAGGTCAGGGCATTCGCGGAGAGTGCGGGGCGAAAGATGCCTGCGGGCGATCCCACCGCGGACCCGATTTTCAAGGAAGGCCTCAAGGGGCTCATCGCGCAGAAGCTGCTGACCCAGGAGACCAAAAAATACGAGGAGAAGATCGACGAAGCACAGATCGACCGATACATCGAGGAAGTCCAACAGGATCGTGGAATCACCGATCAGCAGCTTAAGCAGTCTTTGCTGCAAAACGGTGTGAGCTGGGAGGAGTTCCGCAAGCAGGCAAGGATGGAACTCGAGAAGGCGATGATGCTCAATGACGAGCTGCGCCAGCACGTTACCATCCCGCCCGAGCAGATCCAGGCCTACTACGACGCGCATCAGAGCGAGTTCACGGTCAAGCAGGAGAAGTACAAACTCGCGCAAATCCTGGTGGCGGTGGAGCCTAATGCGCCACCGGCAGAGGTGGCGGCCGCCAAGACCAAAGCGGACGAGGCGCGCAAGAAAGCCCTCGGCGGCGAGGACTTCGGCAACCTCGCGAAACGTTACTCCGACGACGAATCGAAAACCCAGGGCGGCGAGCTCGGCACGTTCGCACCCGACGACATCATGGACGAGATCCTTGCGGCGATAAGAAATATGCAGCCCGGCCAAATCTCCGAGGTCGTTCGCAGCAAACATGGGTTCCACATCATCAAGGTCGAGCAGCATGAGGTTCCCGGGGTCAAGCCGCTTGCAGTCGTGAAGGAGGACATCCGCAATCAGCTGGTCGATCAGCAAACCCGCGGGCGCCTTCAGAGCTGGGTCGAGACCGAGCTGGTGAAGCAGCACGACGTGGAGACGATGTACTAGGGTGGCGCGCAAGCGCGCAAATTATCCGATGACGCGCAAGCGC
>JBGPMZ010000155.1:0-6299 GCA_041487255.1 Binataceae bacterium (SeqCode)
AACAGGTGATCTCCGGCTTCATCGCGGATTTCTATTGCGATGCTGCGCGATTGGCGGTCGAACTGGACGGCGCATTTCACGATTCCGACTATGACGCAGAACGGGATGGTGCGCTTGCCGACGCGGGGGTCAGCGTTATGCGACTGGAGAATCATGAATTGCGACGGAATCTCGAATCGGTCCTCGATCGAATAGCTGCACGGGCGCGGAAGCGAATTCGCTCCTCCGAGGGGTAGACCTAACCCCTGACCCCTTCGCTTTAGGGAAGGGGAATCAGACATCGATCCTCACCCCAGAAAGTCGATCGCCATCTGCGCGATCTCGTCCGGTTTCTCCATCGGCATGAAATGCCCGGTGTCAGCTATGTTCATCACGCGCCCCTTCGGCAGCTTGGCCGCGATCGAATCCGACAGACTTCGTGCGAGCGAATCGCTCTTTTCGCCGAACAGCACCAGCAGCGGAACCGGCGCGCGCACGATGCGCCCCAGCCCGTCGAAATCGCGCGAGGTCTCATAGAAGCGCGCCTCGATCTCGGGTAAGCATTTCAGCTCGCGCTTGCCCTCGGCATTGACGCGCGTGCCGAATTCGCAATAGTCGCGCAACATCCCTTTGTCCCAGGTGTCAAAGGGCGGCTTACGGTCGAAGTTCTGAAACATCGCCTCGACGCTGTCGAATAAGCGCCTGCGCTTCAGCGTGCTCTCGATGAAGGGATTGCGCCATCCGAGTTCGGGCGCGGTCGGCGATTCGAACACCACCGGCTCGGCCAGCACGGCGCGCGAGATCAGATCCGGACGCTCGCACGCCAGCGATCCGATCGCGGTCGCGCCGGCCGAATGACCGAATGCGCGCACGCCGCGAAACCCCATTGCGGCGATGAACCCCGCGAGGTCCTCCATCGTGCGCTGCCAGCTGTACTCCCCGTCGGGCGCCGCCGAACTGTCACCGTGCCCGCGCTGATCGTAGCTGTAGACATGGCCAATGCTGGTCAGCGCGGACGCGATCGGCGCATAGATGCGACCGAGAAACCCGGTCGCGTGAAGGAGCACGATCGGGTCGCCCTCGCCGCCCCAATCGAGGGTATGGAGCCCCACCCCATTGACGCTGACGGTTCCGGTTTTCGGCTCGAGCATCGCTACTATTTGGCTCATCGGGGTCGGATTCTCGCGGGCCGCGTTGTCGTCAGTCAAGCCGCGTTGCGCCGTCTGACGCTTTGCGATTAGCTCATCGAGCATGGGCCGGCTGGTCGCACGGGGGAAATATCTGTTCGAGGGCGAGCGCAAGTTCTACGCGCGCGGGGTTTCCTATGGGCCATTTCCGGAAAACTCGCGCGGCGAACGCTACCCGGAGCCCGAGCGCGTCGCGGCGGACTTCGCGCTGATGAACCAGCTGGGAGCCAACGTAGTGCGATGCTACGTGCCGCCGCCGCCCTGGCTCCTTGAAGAAGCTATCCGGCACAATTTGCGCCTGATGGTCGGGATCCCGTGGCCGTTTCACATGGCGTTCCTCGACTCGCGCGAGATGGCGGCCGGGATCCGCAACTCGATTCGCAAGGGGGTCGAGGAGCTCCGCCAGTATGGCGACGCGATTCTGGCCTACAGCCTCGGCAATGAGGTTCGCTCCGACATAGCCAGATGGCACGGGCCACGCGCGGTCAGCAATTTTCTGCGCGAGCTGTACGACATCGGCAAACAGGCCGACCCCGGCGGGCTGTTCACCTACTCGAATTATCCGACCACCGAATACCTCGATCTCAGTTTTCTCGATTTCGTTTGCTTCAACGTCTACCTCCATCGCGAGGATGATTATCGCCGCTACCTTACCCATCTAGTGGCGGCGACCGGCGAGCGTCCGCTGATACTGAGCGAAACCGGGATGGATACGATTCGCGAGGGCGAGGAGCATCAGGCCGAGCTGCTCGCGTGGCAGGCGCGCGCGGCGTTCGAACTCGGGCTGTCGGGATTTATCGTGTTCGCGTTCACTGACGAATGGCATACCGGCGGCGCGGAAATTTCCGATTGGGCATTCGGCCTGGTTAAAAAGGATCGAACCCCGAAGCGCGCGTTCGAGGCGGTTGGCGAGATTTTTCGCGGTGAGCTTCCGCCGCCGCTGAAGACTGCGCCGAAAGCATCGGTGATCGTGCCCGCTTACAATGCCGCGCCGACGATCGGTGCGTGCCTCGAATCGTTGAAGAAGCTTCGCTATCCCGACTACGAAACGATCGTCCTCGATGACGGTTCGACCGATTCTACCGCGCAGATTGCCGAAGCCGCGGGCGCACGTGTGATTCGAGCCGAGCATCGCGGGCTGGGTGCCGCGCGTAATGCCGGAGCCGAAGCGGCGTCGGGGGAGATCGTCGCGTTTATCGATGCGGACGCGCGCGCCGATACGGATTGGCTGTATCACCTCGTCGAAGCCGTAACGCGTCGAGGCGCCGCCGCGGGCGGGCCAAACTTCGCTCCGCATGATTCCGCCGGTGGCGCGTTCGCGCATGCACCGGGAACCCCTCGCGAGGTGCGCGGGGAAGGCGACGAACTCACGCAACTGTGCGGATGCAACATGGCGATCACGAAAGCGGCGCTGCGGGAGGTGGGCGGCTTCGATGCCTCATTCCTCGCGGCCGGCGACGACGTCGATCTCTCGTGGCGCCTCGCCGATCTGCCCGCCGAAAAAAAGGCGCCGCTGGCCGACGCGCCTGGCGCCGTCGTCATCCACGAGCGCCGCGTTACCTTGCGCGACTACCTTCATCAGCAGCGCGGCTACGGCGCCGGCGAGGGCCTCCTCTACAAAAAATATCCGCTGCGTACTCCACAGCGCGTCGGACTCTATGGCGGTGCGGGCTCGTGGCTGTCGGCGTTGCTCGGCGGGCCGCGCGTTTATCACGGCGCGTTCGGGCGCGGGCTGTTCCAATCCGTGTATGCGGGCGCTGATGTGCCGTGGCTGGCCGAGTTGCCGCAAACCTTCGAATGGGTCGCGCTGTCGGTGATTCTCGCCGTGGCCGGAGGATTGAGTCCGCTGCTCGGCACCCTGGGGTGCCTCGGCATCATCATATGGATCGCGACCGCGATTCTTTCCGCCGCATTCGCCGACATTGAGCTAGATGGCGGCGAGCTGTCGCTCTCGACGCGCGCCACCCTCGCAATGCTCTACCTCCTCGGGCCGCTGGTGCGCAGTTTCGAGCGATCGCGCGTCCGCTTCTCCCTCGCGCGCGAGGCCTACGAGGTTGCTACGGTGCCGTTCAGTTCGCGTGGCAGGATCATCTTCAGTGCTGACGGCGATTTCGTCGCGGACAGGATCGATTCGTCCACCTTACTCGCGGAAATACGCGCGGCGCTGGTGAAATATGGCCTCGCCGTCGCGGCCACCGACGGATTCAAGGCGTGGGACTTGAACATCGTGCTGCCGCCGGCGATGCGCGTCCCGTTGAACGCCCTGCGCATGAGCGACGGCGCCATCGCGCTCGCATGGCGGACCAAGACCGAACCGACCCGAACCATCGTCGCGGCAGCGTTGATTTTCGTCGCGCTGGTCGCGTGCGGAATCAGCGCCATCGGCGCCATTGCCGGTACCGCCGTGGTCATCGCCCTCGCAATCACGCCTGCGATTGTGCGAGTGCGGCGCGCGCCGTCGATCCTCGCGGCGGCCTCCGAATCGATCGCAAAAGCCAGGAGCATGAAGATCGGCGTCCGCGCGGGAGAAAGCTTTTGAGCGGCCCGCTGGGAATTTACGGCGAGGTGCTCCGACGGATGCGGCCGCATCGGTGGCGCTTCCTCCTGGCGATCGCCGGCGTTGCCCTCGGGGCGGCGATGGAAGTACTGAAGCCGTGGCCGCTCAAGGTCCTCATCGACAACGTGCTGAGCGGCAAACCGCTCGCACTGGTCTGGACCGCGAACTACTCGAGGATGAACCTGCTGATCGCCGCGTGCGTCAGCGGCGTGCTGATTTATGTGCTGACCGGAATCCTTACCGTCGCCAACAACTACATTTCGATTTCGATCGGCCAGCGGATGGTCAACGATTTGCGCGGCCAGCTCTTCGATCACCTGCAGCGCCTGTCGCTCGGGTTTCATCGGCGGCGCGAAATCGGCGACCTGATGGTGCGCATCGTTTACGACACCTTCGCGATTCAGACCATCACGATGAACGGCATCTTCCAGATCCTCGCGTCGTCGATTCTGCTGAGCGGAATGTTCATCGTGATGATCAAGATCGATATTACGATGACGCTGATTGCGCTCGGCGTGATCCCGATGCTGGTGATCCTGATCGCATCGGTCAGCGGCACCATCGACAAGCTCGCGACCGAGGCGCGTATCAAGGAGAGCGCGCTCTACACCGTGGCGCATCGCGCGCTCGCGTCGATTCACGTGGTGCAGGCGTTCACCCGCGAGGCCGAATCGTATCGCGAGTTCGTTCGCTCCAGCAGCGAGAGCCTCGGCGAAAACCTCCGTCTTTACACCTTCCA
This sequence comes from Binataceae bacterium (SeqCode), assembly GCA_041487255.1. GTDB lineage: Bacteria > Desulfobacterota > Binatia > Binatales > Binataceae > DATGKG01. The sequence goes on from JBGPMZ010000155.1 coordinate 4,463, forward strand.
GTCGATCTACGCGGGCGGCGTCAGCGTGGTGATCGCGATTGGCACCGCGCTGGTGATGTATTTCGGCGCACTGCACGTGATGAGCGCGCAACTCACGATCGGCGGCCTGATCGTCTTCACCTCATATCTCGCGTCGCTTTACGCGCCTATCAATCAGATTTTTCAGACCTACGGGATGGTGCAAGGCGCGAAAGCGGGACTGCGGCGATGCCTCGAGCTGCTCGCGATCGATCCCGAAATTCAGGATCGTCCGGGCGCGCGCGCGATGCTTCGGGTGCAAGGCGAAATCGAATTCGAAAATGTGGAGTTTTCGTACGAAGCGGCGAATCCGGTCTTGAAGGGCATCAGCTTCAAGGCGCGCGCCGGCGAATCGATCGCGATCGTGGGACCGAGCGGCGCGGGCAAAACCACGATGGCGAGCCTGGTGATGCGTTTCTACGAGCCGCGCCAGGGTGCGATCAAGATCGACGGACGCGATCTACGCGAGGTCACGCTCGAGTCGCTGCGCAAAAATATCGCGGTGGTTCTGCAGCCGCCGCTGGTGCTCGGAGCTACGCTGCGGGCGAATATCGCGCTGGGAAAGCCCGGCGCGAGCGACGGCGAAATCCGCCGCGCGGCGACGATGGCGCGCCTCGATCCGGTGCTCGGGAAGTTGCCGCGCGGCCTCGACGAGCAGGTGGGGCAAGGCGGCCACAGTCTCTCCGAAGGCGAGGCGCAGCGCGTCACCATCGCGCGCGCGCTGCTCAAGGACGCGCCGATCCTGATCATGGACGAGCCGACCAGCGCGCTCGACCCCGAGACCGACGCGCTGGTGCTCGCGGCGGTGCAGGAGGCGATGCGCGGGCGCACCACGCTGGTCATCGCGCATCGGCTGTCGACGATTCAGAACGCCGACCGCATTCTGGTGCTGCGCGACGGCGTGATCGAAGAGCAGGGAAGCTTTCAGGAACTGCTCTCGCGCGGCGGATTTTTCAGCTATCTGTACAATCTGCAGGCGTGGAAGGAACCGGCGGCCGAACAGCAATAGGAACACAGCATGTTGAACATTGGACTCACCGGCGGAATTGGATGCGGCAAGAGCACGGTCACAAAAATTCTGGCCGAGCTTGGCGCGACCGTGATGGACGCCGACAAAATCGCGCATAGCACCTACGCGCCCGGCGGTCCCGCCTACGCCGGCGTCGTCGCGGTGTTCGGCAAGGAAGTCCTTGCTCCCGATGGCGCCGTCGATCGCAGCAAGCTGGGACCGATCGTTTTCAAGGAGCCGGCGAAGCTCACCAAGCTTACCGACGCGGTCTGGCCCGCCACCAAGCAACGCATCCGCGTGATGATTGCCGAAGCGCGCGCGAACGGCCAGCGCAAGCCCATCGTGGTCGAGGCCGCCATCCTCATCGAGGCGAAGTGGCAATCGGTGTTCGACGAGGTGTGGCTGATTACCGCATCGAAAGAAAGCGTCATCGAACGCGTCGAGCGCGATCGCGGACTGAAGCCCGAGCAAACTGAAGCGCGCATCAAAGCGCAGCTTCCCGATGCGGAGCGGCGCCGGCACGCGACCCTGGTCATCCAGAACAACGGCACCGTCGCGCAACTTCAGCAGCAACTCGCGACGGTTTGGGCGGAGGCGCTGAAACGCAACGCCTAACGGGTTAGCCCGGCCATCACCGCGATGACGATCAGCTCGCACACCGCCATCCCGCCCGCGAGCGCGTATCCGGCGACGCCACCGAGGCGGCGGCTCAGCACCAGGCGTATCGCGAGAATTGTCAACGCGAGCGCGACGATCATCACGAGGCCGACGTTCTCGTAAAGCGCCATCGTAAGCCCGAGCGCGATCGCA
>JBGPMZ010000156.1:0-6291 GCA_041487255.1 Binataceae bacterium (SeqCode)
CCCGCGACGAACAGCAGCGCCATCAGCATCCAGCAGCATCCGGTGCAGAACGCGCCGTGCTCGAGGCCCATCGTGAAGGCGCCGGCCGCGCCGTCGCGCCAGTTGGTCATGAAAAATCCGATTGGCGTGCGGCACCGCTTGAGACATACGTTCTTGAGCGGCGTGAGTTGATAGATTCCGGCGGCTGCGAGGATGATGCCTCCGGCGACCGACGTGGTTCGCAGGCCGTTGGAAATTACCGCGGCGCTCTGCAACGCGTACTGGAGCACAGTCGCGGCGAGGCTGAACGCGGTCCACACCGCGAGGTAGCCGGCGGCGAACATCCAGACGTGATATGCGCGCGAAGCCTCGCGCGACGATGCGATCCGCGCATAGGTCGACAGCATCGGAGCTGCCGACGGCAGCATCATCGCAACCATCATCACCGCCCACATCAGAAACATGAGCGTCGCATCGAGCAGCCTCGACGCCGCGCCCATCGGCATGATGATGAGATAGATCCACGCCAGCGCGGTGATGAGGATGATGCCGCCCCACAGCACGACGCGATCGCGCGTCGGCGCCGCGGCTAGCGTGAGGCTCTCAGCTGTGGATGCCACGGCGCATCAGCTGGTCCAATCGATGCCGGAGAAGTGCGCGTTGCGTCCGGAGTTGTCGAAGTTCAAGGAATGATCCTTGTACTTGCTGGCGGCGCCCTTCGCTGCAGCGAGACGACTGGAATATGGATGCCCGACGTTCTCGAACCACACCACGTCCTTGCCGCCACGGCCCGCGATGCCTTTGACGGTGACCTCGGTGATTCCCGGGATGACCAGCTTGCGCTCGCTGCCATGCATCGAAAAGTTGATCTCGACCGCTTTGGGAGCCAACTGTTTGGAAATCATCGGCCCGAACAGCGAGGGCGGACCGCCCGCCGCGCCGGTAAAGATCGCCTCCAGCGCGGCGCGCTGCTGCGAGGTCGCCCGGCTGTCGACGTAGACCGCCATCGTGCCGCCGCCCTGCGACATCGGTCCCGGCGTGATGAGCGCCTGCGCGGCATTCAGTCCGGAAATATCGGTGGCGCCATAGTTTCCCTTATCGATGCGGAACGCGAGGACCACATCGCAATGGCCCTCGGTCGGCCGCGCCACCGCGCCTGACAACAGGCATGGACACAGCACCTCGCAGTTGCACGATTCGAAATATTCGCCCTGAATTTTCCACGCCTGTTTTGTGGTGCTCATCGATTGCTCTCCATTGCGAGGGATATCGCGGGCGCTCGTTTCCGTCAATGCGGCAGAAGGCGGTCGACTTTGATCGCAGCTTCCTGCTGGTTGGCTACTACCACCAGGATCGCCGCATCCGGATGCAGATACTTCTTCGCGCCTGCCAGCACGTCGTCCTTGGTTACGTCATCGATCAGTTTCGGATAGCGGTCCGGGTAGTCGAGGCCGAGTCCATACAACTCGACCTGCAGCATGAAGCTGTCGATCTTCCCGAGCGTGTCATACTTCAGCGGGAAGCTGCCGACGAGATATTTCCGGGTCTGGCCGAGTTCGTCGTCGGTGACCGGCTGTTCCTGCATCAGGCGAATCTGCCGGAGGACCTCGGCGATGGCTTCGTTGGCGCTCTTGTTCTTGGTTTGCAGGACGGCGCGGAACGAGCCGGGAAATTTTCCCGCGTCAAACCCGCAGCCGACCCCGTAGGCGAGGCCTTTCTTGCTGCGCACTTCCCGCATCAGGCGCGAGGTGAGACCGCCGCCGCCAAGGATGTGATTCATCACCTGGAGTTTGTAGTAGTCGGGATTGGCGCGCTCGACCCCGCCGAAGCCGAGCACCACGCTGGCCTGCGCGACATTCTGATCGATGAGCACCGGATGCAATCCCGGCGCGACCGACGGCGCGGGTGGCGGCGGTTGCGCAGGCACTGCGCCTTGAAGCGCGGCGAACTGCTTCTCGAGTTTCGCCTTGAATTCGTCCGCGTTCACCTCGCCGGCAACCGCGATGACTGCCCCGCCCATCTTGTAAAAGTCGTGGTAGAACTTGGTTACGTCTTCCGCCGTAAGCTTCCCGGTGGTGTCCTTGAATCCCTCGGAGGGATGCCCATACGGGCTGTCGGCGCCGAACAGGGTCTTTCCGAAAGTAACTTCCGCGACGTAGCGAGGCGATTCCTCTTCCGCATTGATCGCGGCGACCATCTCCGCGCGTTTGCGTTCGATGTCGGCGGGGCGCAGTCCGGGATTGGCGAGCACCTGCGCGAGCAAACTCAGTGTCTGATCTTCATACTTTTTGAGCGAGGTGAAACTCGCGTTGGCAAAATCGCGGCTAGCGCCGACCGAGATTTCGCTGCCCATGAAATCGACCTTTTGGTTGAATTCGGTCGCGGTGAGGTCCTTGGTGCCCTGCGTCAGGCTGTTCGCGGCGAGTTCCGCGAGGCCTTCCTTGCCCTTGGGATCGCGGCGCGAACCCGCATCGAATGCGATCTCGACGGTGATCATCGGCAGCAGGTGCTGCTCCGAGACCATCAAAACGGCGCCGTTGGAAAGCGTCATCCGCTTCATGTCGAGGGCATCGGCGCGAGTTGCGACGAAGCTCAGCGCGAGGAGCGCCGCAGTCATCGAGGTCGCGAATCGATATTTCATCGCGCACCGCCTTCATCGAAGCTCATCGAGCGATGGACGGTACCGCCGCTGGGGCCGCCGCCGGCCTGCTTCGGCAGCAATCCGGTCGGCTCCAGGATCGCCACCGTGCGATTGTCCTTGACCAGGTATTTTTGCGCGACGCGCTGAACGTCGGCGGCGCTGACTTTGTCGATCGAGGGCAAGTACCGATCGATCAGCTTGTAGTCGCCGAGCATCTCATAGATTCCGAGCTGCATCGCCTGATTGAAGATCGAATCCTGACCATAGACGAACTCCGCCTGTTCGAGGTTCTTGGCCTTCTGCAATTCGTCGGCGCTCACCGGCTGGTCGCGCAGTTCCTTGATCTGGCGATCGACTTCGGCGAGTACGTCGTCGGTTTTCACGCCGGGACGCATCTGCGCCGAGAAGGTAAAGAGCGGCGCATCGAACGACAGCATGTTCGAACCCGCGCTGGTACCAACCACCATCCGCTTCTCGACTACGAGGGCCTTGTACAGCCGCGAGCTTTTTCCGTCGGCGAGAATTTCCGAGAGGATCTCGAGTGCGTAGGCGTCGGGGCTTTTCAGATTGGGCACGTGGAACGATTCCTCGAAGGAGGGAAGATTCGCCGCATGGCGCAGGACGACGCGCCGTTCGCCCTGTTGCGGCGGTTCGATCTGATCGAACCGCGGCGGCTTGGGACCATTTTTGATTTCACCGAACTGTTCGCTGATCTCCTTCATCACTTTGTCGGCTTCGAAGTCGCCGACCGTGACGATGAGCGCGTTTTGCGGCGAGTAGTAGACCGCGTGAAACGCGAGCGCATCGTCGAGCGTCAGGTTCTGGATGTCATGCATCCAGCCGACCGTCGGCCAATGATACGGGTGTTCGATGTAGGCCTGCGCGCGGGCGAGTTCGTCGAGCGCATCGGCGGGGCTGTCCTCGGTGCGCATTCTGCGCTCTTCGGCGACCACAGCCTTTTCGGAATCGAAGCCCTTGGGGTCGAAATTCGCCATCCGGTCGGCTTCCACGCTGATCGGCACGTCGAGATGATCGCGATTGATATTCTCGAAATACTCGGTGTAGTCCTCCGAGGTCATCGCATTCAGATCGCCGCCGTTGGCCTGGATGATCTGATCGATCTCCTCGGGTTTGTATTTCTTGGTGCCGCGGAACATCAGGTGCTCGAGCAAATGCGCAAGCCCGGTCTTGCCGACCTGCTCGTTGCGCGAACCCACTCTATAGAAGATATGAAAGGTCGCGACCGGCGCCTTGTGATTCTCCAGCACGAGAACCTTGAGCCCGTTGGGCAGGGTCTCGGTTTTGACGTTGTCGGAGATACCCGCTCCGGCTACGTTCGCGAGCGCGATCGAAACCGCAATTGCGAGCGAGCAGGCCAGTGCGGGCGCGGATTTGAAGCGAAGATGGTGGAGCATGGCGTGTGATCGATTAAGTCCCGCCATTTCGATCAAGTCAAGGAACTAACCGAAGCCGGCCGAATCGGGCCGAATTGCGCCCGCGCGCCGCATCCGGCAGCGAAAACCCCCGCGCCGGTCGCGAAAATACAAATTGCATGCGGACACCGGTGTTTGTAACAATCAATAACATCCAATGGCAGACAGCGTTTCCCAACCGGCTCTTTCACTTCACGAGATAAAGGGCGTCGTAACGAAATTCATGCGGATGCTGTTTCCGCTGGAGTTCCGCGTCGACTCGCTCACCAACTCGTCGGTGATGCTTCCGTTTCACTATCCACTGATGGCGGGGGAGATGATCTATCTCCCTGAACGCATCGACGCGCTGGAGGATGCCAAACAAACCCACGACTACTTCTTCGCGGTCGCGGCGCACCTTGCGAGCCGTCACGAGTTCGGCACCTTCGAGCTCAACCTGTCGGATATTCCCGGTTTCGATGAGCGCGGTGAGAAGGGCGCCGAGGCGATCGATTGCTTCGTCGCGTCATTCGAAGACCCGGGCCTCGGCGGCGCTTTGATGCGGCTGTGCGAGTCGGCCCGGGTCGATGCGGAATTGCGCCGTCACTATCGCGGCCTCGCGCCGCGAGTCGAGAAACTCAACCTCGCACTGGTGAATAAGCTCAACCCGCTTTCGCTCAGCACCCTGCTGGTGCGCGCGTCGCTGGGACTCATCTCGCCTGACGAATATGCGACGGCGGGGTTCGCCGCGCAGGCCTCGACATACTTCGATCCGCTGCGCGACGCGGGCGCCAACGTGCTGGACAGCACGCGGCAGGCCGGCGCGCTCTACACCTGGATCCAGGATCTGATCAAGACGGCGCGCGAAGCCGGAGAGGGCAATCCACTCGAAGGCGCCGATCAAGTCCGCAACGATCTCATCAGCGCGGTTAAAGGACAGGGCGGCGACTCGGGCGACAACGATCAGATGGGCGACGACAATGCTGAAGGCGGCGAGACCGACGAGAATGTGAATCTGCAGGTCTCGGGCAAATCGCCCAAGGGCGGCAAGAGCAAGGCGCTCTCGCCCGAGGAGCTGAAGAAGCTGCTCGAGCAGGGCGCGCAAATCGATCCCTCGCAATCGAGCGGCGCTGCCGACGGCGAGGGCATGTATCTCACCCAGCTCACCGGCAAGCAGGCCGAGGAGCTGGAGCAGATGCGCGAGCAGCTCGGCGAGATCGGCTCGATGAGCGGCCACGGGCGCCTGGTGATGAGCCGCTCGAAGCAGGATTCGTATTTCGCATACGACGAATGGGACTACGTGCTGGCGGATTATCGGCGCAACTGGTGCCGGCTGCGCGAGGTCGAACTTTCCGGCGACGACGGCGACTTTTACGCCAACACCTTGCAGCGCTACTCCGAGATGCTGCCGGTGGTGCGGCGACAGTTCCAGCGCATCCGGCCGGCGTCGTTTCGGCTCGTGCGCGGCCTCGAAGACGGCGATGAGATCGACATCGATCGCACCATCGAGATGCGCGTCGCGCGCCTCATGGGCGAGGTTCCCGACGTTCGCGTCTACAGCGCGCGCAAAAAGGAATCGCGCGACGTCGCCACCCTGTTCCTGCTCGATATGTCGGCCTCGACCGATGAGCCGATTCATCGCGAGCCGCGCAAGTTCAACGACACCGACGATCCCGACGACGACTGGATGAAGGCGTGGCAGCGCCGTCCGCAACAGAGCCAGCGTCCGCGCCGCATCATCGACGTCAACAAGGAAGCGCTGATCATCATGGCGCAGGCGCTCGCGGAAATCGGCGACGCGTTCGCGATCATGGGTTTCTCGGGTCACGGGCGCGACAACGTCGAGTTCTACAACATCAAGGAATTCGACCAGGAAATGTCCGACGAGGTGCGCTGTCGCATCGGATCGATCGAACCCAAGCGCTCGACCCGGATGGGCGCGGCGATTCGCCACGTGCGTGAGAAGTTCAAGGACGTATCGCAGCGCTCCAAGCACATGATCCTGCTGAGCGACGGATTCCCGCAGGACTTCGATTACGGTCACGACCGCCGCTCCAACGCATACGGAATTCAGGACACGATGGTCGCGCTGAAGGAGCTGGAGCTCGCGGGCGTGCTTCCGTTCTGCATCACGGTGGACAAGACCGGTCACGACTACCTGCGCCAGATGTGCCAGTCCTCGCGCTACCTCGTGATCGAGGATATCGCGTCGCTGCCGCTGCAGTTGCCGAAGGTCTACGAGCAGGTCATTCGCTGGTA
>JBGPMZ010000157.1:0-6249 GCA_041487255.1 Binataceae bacterium (SeqCode)
CAGTCCACTCTCAGCCGCCGCACCTGGACCAGCGCGAGTTACAGTAACGAGTTGCGCTTCTATTTTTTCGCGTCTCAAGCCGGCATCGCCCCGGGTCTCTCGATGCCGGCAGCTGTTACTGAGCGCTTGAAAGCACCTTCTTCAAAGGAAGGCTTCACTCTTGCCTTTGGCGAAGTGGCTGATGCGGTGGCAGCGGCAAACTCGGCGAACTTCGCTGCGACCGAGAGTGGCAGCGGGGTGCTGACGGCGCAGGCGCTGCTGATTGTGCCCGCAGGAGCGGGCGTTCCAACTTCAACCGCTCCGACGCCGACCCCGATCGCGACGGCAACAGCCACTCCGATAGCCACCCCGATCGCAACCCCAGTCGTGCTTCCGACTCCGACCCGAACCGCGACCGCAACCCGCACGGCGACTCCGACTGGAACCCGCACCGCGACTCGGACCGCTACTCGCACGGCGACTCCGACCGCGACCACGACGGCGGTCGCTGGCGGTTCGGCATCGGGAATCGAGTTCATCGCGGCGAGTTCGCTGTCGGACTACAACGTCGCGGTCAGCAACGTATCGATCGGCTTACCGGCCAATGTTCAGCCGGGGGATTGCCTGCTTGCGCAAATCGTTCTGGCTGATTCCAGTGGCGGAAACGTACCCAAGCCTCCGAGCGGATGGTCGACGATACGTCACGACTCAATCTATGCGGGCGACCGGATGACATCGTGGCTGTTCTATAAGGTCGCCACAGCGAGTGAACCGGCGTCCTACTCATGGGCAATCTATCCGCAATGGGCCGTTGGGGTCATGGAGGCTTGGCGAGGCGCCGGGATACCACCCATCGATGATGATTCGGGTGCAACAGCCGGTGGCTCGAGTCCTCTTTCGGCTGCGGCGCCGTTGCTCATCCCGAGCCACGACGGCGAGCTGCAAGTCTACTTTTACGGATCGCAAGGCTACAGCAGTCCGGTGATAACCCTGGCGAGTGCGTTGACGCAGCGATCGAACACGCGCTCTTCAAAAGAAGGGTTTGCGCTCGCCTTTGGAGAGCTGTCGGCGCCTTCCGCCGGGGGAGCATCTCCCATCTATCAGGCGACCGAAAGCGGTGGACTAGTGATGACAGCCCAGGCGATCCTGCTCATTCCGGCTATCGCGCCAACACCACCTTCTCCTGCCACTTCGACGGCGACTCCAGCCTCCACGCCAATCCCAGGGCTGGTGGTAGAACTCGTTGCTCCGCTAACAGCGTCGACGGTTTCGGGAACTGTTCAGGTGGTATCTCAAGTGGATTTTTCGGTGAGCTGGATAGATTTGTACGTCGATTCAAATCCGGCAGCGTCGGCAGCGCCTCTAACTTACAACTGGGACACCACCACGGTGACGAACGGGGCCCACATCGTTTCGGCCAAGGCATTCGACGCGGATGACGTCATGCTCGGCACCGATGCGATTAACCTCATCGTCGCAAACGGCGCGGTGGCGCCGACCGCGACTCCTACCGCTACCGGGACGAGCACGCCGACCGCGAGCCCAACGCCGATCCTGGATCCGTTGCGCCCCTCCAACAACATCCCCAACAACCGGGCACCGACCACTTCCGAGTTGAGCGCATTCCATAGCGGTCAGGGCGCGTGCGGTAGCCTCAATGATTGCAGCTACATGCAAGCGGTGGACGGCCGGTTCACCGGCACCACCGCGCAGATCATTCAGAAGGCGGGCGACAAATGGTGCCCCGGATGCACCATTCTCAATCCGTATGATGGCCTGACCTACACCTTCGTCGATCTCCTGAAGGCGATCGCGGTCAATGAGACCCACTGGTACCAATGGAAACCGGTTGACCTCGGCTCTCCTGATCCGATTACCCTCCTCACCACATTGACGCCTTCGCACGGTGATACTGAGCATGTGACCCTGAGCGAGCCATTCGGCGGATCGTGGGGTCTCTTTCAAATCGCGGAGGGTATCGATCAGGGCTGGCCCTCGTCGTTCCCGCTCAGCGCGCTTTCAACCGGATTCAACGCCGATTTCAAGGTGGCAGAGCAGATGGGAGTCGAGCAGGGACATCTAGGCTACCTCAATGATCCGGGCCGCCCGGAAATCGCGATCGCCAACGGCTATCCGCCATACGGCAATTTCGTCGATTCCAGCGGAGTGCTGCATCCGGGCTCGACTGATATCAATCAGCGGCGATGGGGCGCGGTGGGAAACTGGTACAGCGGCGGATGGTACGATTCTGGCGCAATCCAGTACATCCAAGAGGTGCAGCAAATTCTTCACGCCCGGCAGTGGAGCCTGCCAGGTTTCTGAGCTGAGCAAATCGAAGAATCGAAGCTTTGAGTTAAGGCGAAGCGACGGCGCCGAGGGCCATCGCTTCCGCTATTGGTGCGCGCTCAACTCGACGCCGTTGCTCGATCCGATCGTGGTGACCGCGAGGTTGCCCCTCAGCGGGATCGCCCAATCCCATACGTAGCGATCGCGGACGGCGTCGGCCTGAACGCGACCCATGATGAAGTCGCCGCACTCGGCGCAGAACAGATAAACGTTTTCGGCGCCGACTGCGGCGCTCAACGCCCGCTCGCCGCTGTGACTGGTACCGAAGTCCCTCCCGCAGGCGCTGCAACCGCCCGAGATGACTTGGGCGCGGTTGATGATCAGATGCGGCACTACAAGTCCGTTTGCTCCTGCCATAGCGAAAATCCTCCCCTCATTTTCGGTTCGCCAGAACACTAATATTGGACGTATTTCTGTGTCAGAAAGTTCTCATTCTTCTCCACATCTTCAAAACTACCGCCCATACCCATGCGACAAATAAGGCGATTGTTGCCTTGCTACACAACAATAGAGGCCTCATGAACAGGAAAAGATATCACACAATGCGAAATCCGAGTCTACCCGGCTATTTCGGCGTCTGACGCCGCAATCGGAGCTGGGATGGAGGGCATTTCCCAACCGCTGGCGTTCGCTGCCTGCGCGTTGTAGTTTGCTCGCCTACATGGAAGTCAGATCGAAAAATCTTGTGAAGAGCAAAGCGTTGGGATTGGTGATCTTGACGGTGGCGATGGCGCTTTTGCCGATATCGATGGTGGGAGCCGCTTCGAGCAAGTCAAAGAAGGCCACTCCCACGGCGACCTCGACCGCATGGGACCTGACGCAGCCGGCCTCCTGCAGCGTGGAGGGCCCGCCTCCCTGCCCGAAATGTACCGTCACCTGCAACCCTGGACATGCGGCGACATGCGTTCCCGGGGAAAGCTCTGCAAACGCTTGCGTACGGACTCCTTCCTGCGTGTGCAAATAGAGTACAGGGCCTCGTTGCAGAGATCGTGCTCTTGAAACCGAGGCGAATAAGAGGTTCGATGGTCGCGGTCTCCGAAGCACCCCAATGGAGCGAACCCGATTTTTTCAGGCCAGCACTGATAGCGGCGTCCTGGTGGCGACGTTTCGCCTCTCGGCGCCGAAGTCGAGGTTTCTGCGCGATTGCGCCGCGGTTTTAGGCGCCACCGTCGTCATCGCGATTTTCTCCTACTACCGCCTCCAGGGGACTCCTTGGGGAATCGACTTTTCGGCCGCCGTTGCGGGTATCCGGCCGGTCTTCGGCGCGACCTTTTTGGCCGCGTTCAAGATCTGGTTCTTTTGGGCGCTGACCGCCGTCGTCATCGCGCTCGTCCTGGTCAAACTAGATCCGGGAATCGACTCCTTCGATGCTCTGCTCGGCGGCGCGGCAGGTGCGTGGATGGTTGCCTACATCCTCGGCCAAATGCTCGGCCCCATCGGGCTGTTCCGCGCGCCGGTGATATGGATCCTTCTGATAGCGGCCGGCGCATGGGTTGTGCTCAGCCCGACGCGCCTTGCGATGCCGCGTTTGACTCCGGGACGGGCGATGGCGCTGCTCGCGTTCGGTTTGGCGATGGTAGGCCTGGTCCCGCTCCAGCTCGGATCGCCCGCCGCACCGTACATGGACATCATGTCGTATCCCGCCTCGGTGCAGCGGATTCTTACCTTCGGGCGCTATCTACCCTTCGACAACGATCCATACGGATGCTGGGGGCCGCAGGCGCAGACGCCGGGCCTGGAACTTTTTCTTGCGATGCTGGCGATGGGATCGCGCGTACACTTGGGCCTGCTTGCGCACAGCGCAACGATCGTTCCGATGGCCGGGCTGATTATCTTCGGCGCATACCGCCTTGGCGCCGCGACTCTGGGAGATGCGGGCGGCGGGATCGCATCGCTGATGGTATTCTTCACCAACACGTTCCGCCGGATGGTGGGGGTGCGCGGGACCGCGGTGGCGTTCGCGCTGGTCGGCGTTGGACTTGCGCTGGTGCTCGACCGGCGAGCACGCCGCTCTACGTTTGCGCTGGGATGCCTGATCCTCGGCACTGCGGTCGCCTCGCATACGATCGATGGGGGCTTCGCGATCGCCGTGGCTGCGGTGGCGATTTTACTGCGCGACGCGCCCCGGCCGCGAATCCTGCTGCTCAAGGCATTGTGTCTGTTCGGTTCGGTGCTGGTAGCGGCGCCGGATCTGGCGATCTCGACGAAGACCGTACTTCCCTATCCGATACTGCCGTTGCTCCAAATCTGCGGCATTGCCGCGATCATTTTCGGTGCGCGCTCGCTCCCCGAACCCGATGCCGCGAGCGGCGAAAGTCCTTTCGCATACGATCCGCGAAGTTACAACACCGCGATGTTCGTGATCTTCCTGGTCGCGCTCGCCTACGTCCTTACGAAGTTTCCCGACTCCATCTACGCGCAAATTTTTCAACAGTTTCCCCTGCTCTCCGCCTTCGCCGCGATCGGATTGCTCTGCATCGGCGCCTTGCGCGGACGCGAGGGCAGGTCGATCGATGGCGCGCCGCTGATAATCGCCCTGATGATCACCATCGCAGTCGAAATGGTTGCGCGACGGCTGAGCGGGCTGGAGGGATCGGCGGCGTTTCACGCAGGCATCGACGACCTTCACTATAAGTTGGACGAGTACTGGACTCCTTACTTTTTGGTTTTTCCCGCCGCGCTGCCATTCGCAGTGATCTTCCATCGCGGACGGCGTGTGCTGGTGGTCGCAGCGGTGCTGGCGATCCTGATCTACCCATGGAATCCGCGCCCGAACGGAAACTACGACTACGAAGAGCATTCGATTTCGGAGAATTGGGGAATCGACATCGGAACCGCGGCACGTGGCTATTGGGGTTCCACCCCGGATCCGAAGTGGACGATGGGACCGGACGAGCTGGCGCTGGTGGATCTGCTTCAGAGCGAGCGCAAGGCCGGCCGGATCACGATGAAAACGCATATCCTGCACCTCGCGAACGATGCGATCGTGTGGCGCGAGTTCAACCGCTTTGCAGTATGGACCGGGATCGACGACGACCCGATCGTGCGGGAAATTCCGCCCAGTGACGTGGGCTGGCTGGCGGGAGGACGGGTTCGCGAGATGGCGAATCTCCCGGAGGCGCTCGCGGAAAAGCCACCCTACATTCTGACGCAAATCGCGCCGCCGGATACGGTGAAATTCCCGCCCGACGACTACGACAGGATTTTCGATCGAGGCAAGCTGCAGCTTTATCGCCGGCGCGATCCGGCCGCTTCGAAATGAGGCTCCGTTCAATCAAACTCCAGGAACGGACTCGTGACCCGAGAGCCCCGATTGTGCGGACCGAGTTTTCTGCGACCTTGCCGATTCGAGCCAGGGTAGGAGGCCGCGTCTGCCGCTCGCGAGTTGCGTGTCGGGGGCGCTCACTCTAGACTGCCGGACGGGGAAATCCTCGGAGATGGATGCAAGGGCGGCTGGTCGTTACTATCGGAGTCTCTTCGGCGCTGTTGGAACCTTCCTCGCTACCGATGTCGGGAATTCATACGCAGCAAGCAAACACAGCGATTTTGTGCCGCCCCGGCCGGCGCGAGTTCGAACGACAAGCCATGGACAAGATCCAGCGTGCGACTAGTTCACGTTGAGTCGGCTCTAGGGTTGAAGCTGCACGAGATTGTGACGCTCGCGCACAAGCGGCGTGCTGCCGTCACAGGCTGGATCGCGTTCCTCACGGCTATCTACGTATACTTGCGCACGATGATGCCGGGGCCCGCATTCATGGACACCGGCGAATTTCAGACCGTCACCTATGTTCTCGGAATCGCTCATCCGACCGGATACCCCTTCTACACAATTTTCGGGAAACTCTTCGGCACCCTGATTCCGATCGGTGGCTGGGCATGGCGCATGAACCTGCTGTCATCGCTATCGGCGGCGATCGCGGCGGG
>JBGPMZ010000158.1:0-6248 GCA_041487255.1 Binataceae bacterium (SeqCode)
AGCATGCGAGCGGGCATCCGCATGCCACCGTCGTTGGAAGACGGGCACCATGCGAATGCTGAAGTGACATTCGATGGCGCACCTCTTCCGAGGTTCTTCAGCTTCGCGTACCGCTCGCTGCAGAATGACCTGGGGGAAGCTGACGCTCAGCATCAAAGATGTCTTAATGCCTGCCGGCGGATTTTATATCACCAGTCGCTTCGTGGTCGACCCGGCTGTGGTAGCGCCCGTACGCGAAGTAAATCACCAGCCCAATCGCGAGCCAGACGAAGAACCTTATCCAGGTCACCCACGGCAGACGCGCCATCAGGAACACGCAAAATCCGATCCCTAGTATCGGCACCGCCGGCACCCATGGGGTCCGAAACGGGCGATGCTGCTTGGGATCGACGTGGCGCAAAATCCATACCCCCAGGCATACGAGAGTGAAGGCGAACAGCGTGCCGATGTTGGTGAGCTCCGCGATCTCCTCGATTGGAAGCAGCGCCGCGGTGATTCCGACCGCGATGCCGGTGGCCGTCGTCGGGATGTATGGGGTGCGGAAACGCGGATGAATTTTGCTGAATGCCGGCGGCAGTAATCCATCGCGCGAGACCGCGAAAAAGATTCGCGACTGTCCGAGCAACAGCACCAACAGCACCGAGGTGAGGCCCGCGACCGCGCCCGCTGAGATGATGCCGGCCACGGCATTGAGCCCGCGCGCTACGAATGCCGACGCCAGCGGAGCGGTCGGATCGATCTCGCGAAACGGCACCATTCCGGTGAGGACCGAGGCAACCGCGATGTAGAGCAGCGTGCAGATGAAGAGCGACCCGAGGATGCCGAGCGGAAGGTCGCGCGCGGGATTCTTCACCTCCTCGGCGGCGGTCGAAACCGCGTCGAACCCGATATAGGCAAAGAAAATGTACGCGGCCGCGCTGCTGATCCCGCCCATCCCGTACGGCGCGAACGGCACCCAATGATATGGATGGACATAGAACGCGCCGACCGCGATCACTACCGCCACGGCGGTGAGCTTTATTACGACGATGATTGAATTCAGCCGCGCGCTCTCGGAAATCCCGACGTACAGGACGGCCGTGATCAACAACACGATGATGAGCGCCGGGAGGTTTATGATCGCGCCAGGTGCGGTCCCGGGAGCATGCGTGATGGCTATGGGCAAATGAATCCCGAGCCCCTCGAGGATGACCCGGAAGTAGCCCGACCAGCCGACTGCGACGGCCGCCGCGCCGACCGCATATTCGAGCACCAGGTCCCATCCGATAATCCAGGCGACCAGCTCGCCCATCGTCGCGTATGAATACGAATATGCGCTGCCCGCGACCGGGATCATCGCGGCAAATTCCGCGTAGCAAAGCGCGGCCATCGTGCAGGCGGTCCCTGCCAGGACGAACGATGCGATGAGACCTGGTCCTGCCTGGCGCGCGCCAACTCCGGTCATCACGAAGATTCCGGCGCCGACGATCGCTCCTATTCCAAGCAGCGTCAGGTCGAGCGCGCCGAGTGCGCGCTTGAGTCCGCCGGCGTGCGTCTCGGCATCCGCCATCAGAGTGGCGGCCGGTTTGCGACGGAAGAGTTGCTGTCTGAGCGAACTACGAGTATTCATCCCCACCTTCCGCCCCCTCAATTTTTCGCTTGCAAAGAAAAACGCGCAGCTACCAGGATTGGTAACCGCCGTCGACGGAGAGCACCGTGCCTGTGACGTAGCTTGATGCCGGACTGGCAAGGAAGATCACCGCGCCGCGTAACTCTTCCGGGGTACCGAGCCGCCCGAGCGGCGTGAACATCTCCATCCGCGCTTTGTTGCCGGACTTCGCCATGCCGCCCTCAGTGGCTTCGGTCGGGATCCATCCGGGCGCAATCGCATTTACCAGAATGTTGTGCGGCGCCCATTCCACCGCCAGTTGGCGAGTAAGATTGGCGAGGCCCGCCTTGGTCGCACAGTAAGCCGCCAGGCGGTACACCGAACTCGCGACACTGGCGTAGATCGAAACCATATTGATGATGCGCCCGGGCTTATGCGTCTCGATGAGCCGTCGCGCCACCCGCTGCGAGAGCAGCATCGGCGCGGTGAGGTTCACCGCAAGCGCATTGTCCCACAGCTCGCGCTTGAAATTTTCCGCGCGCCCGGTCGGCGACACGCCGGCATTATTGATGAGGATGTCGACGTCGCCCAGTTTCGCGCGCGAGGTTTCGAGCGCGCGATCGAGGTCGGCCTCGAGGGCAACATCGGCGCCGATGCCGAGCGCGCGAACGCCGTACTTCTTCGCCAGCTGATCGGCCAGCTTCTCGCATCGATCGCCGCGGCGCGCGACCAACACCACATCGGCGCCGGCGAGTGCGAGCGCGTGCGCGCATTCGACGCCGAGTCCCGAAGACGCGCCGGTTACGAGCCCGAGATGGCCGCGCAGGCCAAACAGTGCTTCCAGAGAATCCATATTCTGCTAGTCGCCAAAGACTTCGGCGGCGGCTTCCGAAGCGGCCGAGACAGTTCGATCGACATCCGCGCGGCTGATGCCGTAGTGCGTGACGGCCCGGAACGAGGTGCTCTCGCGCCCTGAAATGAGAACGCCGCGCTCCTTCATCGCCTTCCCGAAATGTTCCGCGCTCGCCGCGTCGCCATCGACATCGAAGTGGACCATATTGGTGCGTTGCGTCACCGGTCTCACGTTGATTCCCGCAACCAACGTCAGTCCTTGCGCGAGCGCCCGCGCATTCTGATGGTCCTCGGCGAGTCGGTCAACCATCTTTTCCAGCGCGACGAGGCCCGCCGCCGCTATGATGCCCGCCTGGCGCATCCCGCCGCCAAGCAGCTTGCGAATTCGATGCGCGCGTCCGACGAAGTCCTTGCTGCCGCACAAGACCGAGCCAACCGGACATGCGAGGCCCTTCGACAGACAAAACGTAACCGTGTCCGCGTACGATGCGATCTCTTTCGCCGACGTCTCCAGCGCGAGCGCGGCGTTGAAAATTCGCGCCCCGTCCAGATGCATCGGGAGCGAGCGGTGCTTCGCCAACTCGCGTACCTCCGCCAGGTGCGAAAGTTTCACCGGCGAGCCGCCGCATCGGTTGTGGGTGTTTTCGAGCACCACCAGCGACGGCATCGCGAAGTGATCGTCCTGCGGAGTGAAAATCTCGGCCTTGAGCTCGTCGAGGTCGAGCTCGCCACTGTCGCCGTTAGTGATCGGCGCGAGCATGATGCCGCCGAGCGCGGATGCGCCTCCCGCTTCATAGCAATAGGTATGCGACTGGTTGCCGACGATCGCCTTGGTGCCGCGCGCACAGTGCGTGAGGAGCGCAATGAGGTTGCCCATCGTGCCGCTCGAAACCAGCAGACCCGCTTCCTTGCCCATCAGGGCGGCGGCGGTCTGCTCGAGACGTTTGACGCTGGGATCCTCGCCGTAAACGTCGTCGCCGAGCTCCGCGCGCGCGATCGCCTCGCGCATCTCGGGCGTCGGCAACGTTACGGTGTCACTGCGAAGATCGATCAAAACCCACCGCCAGGGCCGCCCGCGCCACTACTGCGTCGGGAAGACGGGCGTGACGTTTCCATTGCTGGTGTCGACCTGCTGAACCGCGTTCTCCGTGGTGTCGGAGAAATATAGAGTCTTACCGTCTTTGCTGAGCGTGCATCCCGAACCGATGTGGCCACTGACCTGGGGCAGCTTGCTCACTTCGCCGGTCGCGGCGTTGATCTTGCGCACTGCATGGTTGTCCGCGTCGAGCACGTAGACGGTCGTGCCGTCAGTCGCCATCGCGCCCGGATTGTTGAACTGCGCTTCGGTCGGCCCGCCGTCCTTGTCACCCTCTTCGCCGGTCCCGGCGAGCGTCGAAGTGGTCATGCTCGAAAGATCGATCTTGCGGATGATGTTGTTGCCGGTATCGGAAACGTAAACGAATTTACCGTCGGTCGCGATTCCCCGCGGCCGGTTGAACGAGGACTTGGCCGTCGGTCCATTCTCCTTGCCTTCGGCCTGTGCCTGCCCCGCGATGGTTTTCACCACCATATCGGGAATCTGGATCATCCTGATGGTGCTGTTGTTGCTGTCAGTCAGGAAGATCCGGCTGCCGTTGGGATCGGCGGTGAGTTGCGTCGGCAGGTTGAAATGAGCCGCGGCGCCCTTGCCATCGTCACTGCCGGGAATGTTGGTCGCCCCCGCGACCGTCGATACGACTCCTGCCGGAAGCGTGATTTTACGGATGACCGAGTTGTTGGTGTCGCTGATGTAGAGGTTGCTTCCCACCATCGTCATCCCGCCGGGGCTGCCGAACGTTGCCGATGCTCCGGTGCCGTCAGCGCTGCCCTGTTTGAACAGCTGACCCGCCAGCGGCGCGATCGAATGCGACGCGAGATCGATCTTGTCGATAGTGTTGTTACGGCTGTTGGCGACGTAGAGCGTCACTCCGTCGGTCGCCAGCCCGCCTGGAAAATCCAGCCGCGGCCCACTCTCCATCTTATTTTCCGGCACCTGCGCCCGCGAAGCCGCAGGCAGCCCGATGACAATGGCGAGTGCGCATCCAATCAGAGCCGTCCCCATACGCAGAGTGTTCCTGGACATCCTACCCCCTCGCTGAACCGAGAACTCGTCACACATTGTTGTGGCGCCTTGTTTCAGGAAGCGAAAATTGCTTTTACGATTTCGTCGATCGCACGTTTGCTGTCGTTTTCGTCCGTCAGCGACCATGTCACCGCGACGGTGGCGGCGCGGCGCGGCGTGATGCCCTGTCGAATCAGCTCGCCCGCGTATATCAGCAGACGAGTCGATACGCCTTCCTCCAGTCCCGAGGCCTTTAGATGACGCACTTTCTCGCCCAGCACCGCGAGCTGCATCGCCATGTCGGCGTCGACTCCCGCCTCATGCCCGATAATCTCGACTTCCTTGTCGGCCGGCGGGTAGTTGAACTCGATCGTGATGAAGCGCTGGCGGGTCGAATGCTTCAGATTTTTCTGGATGCTCTGGTAGCCGGGATTGTAGGAAATTACCAGCAGGAATCCCGGATGCGCCTCCAGCGTCTCGCCGCGCTTTTCGATCGGCAACAGCCGGCGATGGTCCGAAAGCGGATGGATCAGCACCGTGGTGTCCTTGCGCGCTTCGACGATTTCATCGAGGTAGCAAAGCGCGCCGCGCCGCACCGCCTGCGTCAGGGGGCCATCGACCCACACGGTCTCGTCGGCCTGAATCAGGAAGCGTCCTACCAGATCGCTGCCGGTAAGGTCCTCATGGCACGCGACAGTAATCAGCTCGTTGGGGCCGTTCTCGAGCACGGACAACCGATGCGCCATATGCTCGACGAAGCGGGTCTTGCCGCATCCGGTGGGACCCTTCAGCAGAATCGGCAGGCGCGCCTTGTAGGCGGCCTCGAAGATCTCGACCTCATCCATGATCGGCAGATAGTACGGCGCACGATGCGGGTCGAGGTGTTTTACCTCAGGCCCCTCGGTGGTCTGCGATCGCGTGTCAAATTTCTTAAGTTCAATCGCCATTTCTAACCTGCTGAATTGGATGCTCGCGCCAGCGCGATTCTAAGAGAGCATGGGGCTAATGTTCAAGCGAAGCTTGCGCCGGCGCCGCGCTGGTTAACAGTATCAGGCTTCCCCAAGAGTTGTCTGCCTTCATTTTCCCCTCTCCTGCAGGGAGACGGTGGCGCTGCTGCGCCGGGCGAGGTCAAATCTTGGCTTTCGGAAAACGCTCGCGCATCCAGGCCGCAAACTTCTCCGGTGCCTCCATCGTGGATAACCGGCCCTGCCGAACCAGAGCCCAGTCATCGAATTTGTGGGTCCCTTTGATGTCGGCCAAGGTGACCGGCGGCTCCAATCGTCCATTGAACTCCAGGTCGACCACGGCTGATTTGGAATTCTTGGGGTCGTCACGCGGTTCCGATCGGACCGTCGCCATGCCGACCACGCTGGAGAGGCCGCCGCTATGGTAAATGAAGACGCGGTCGCCGGGCCGCATCGCGCGGATGGCGCGAACCGCTTGCGGATTAGCCACCCCGTCCCAGGCGGTGCGATGGTCTCGCTCGAGGTCATCGAGCGAGTAGGTATCGGGGTCAGTTTTGGCGAGAAAGTAGGCCATCGGAGGATCGTCTCCTCGGGAGGAATCAAAGGAGATTAGCACCGATGGCCGTTATGGTCTTGTTCTGGAACGCTCCTCTCCCGCGGCTGAGTTTACGCAGCAGCACGCTGGGAAAGGCCGATTTGCGACACGTTTTTACGGAGAGCTGCTGCTTCCTTGCACCGCAGC
>JBGPMZ010000159.1:0-6225 GCA_041487255.1 Binataceae bacterium (SeqCode)
CCTGTGGGAAAAGTATCTAGAGGCGAAGTATCAGCCGCGCGCGATCAAGGTCGTCAAGAATGACAAGGGCCTCGAGTGCCTGGAGTATGACGGCAAGCTTTCGCAGATGGCGCAGCCCGGATTTCTCAGCGCGCTGGGCGGGATGGGCCGCGGGCAGGACGAACTGCGGCCCGACGCCGAGCGCACCTACGTCAACTGCGCGCCCTTCGGTTCGATGGATGCGAAAGAGCGGGTGGCGCTGCTCGATCGCGAGAACCTCGCCAAGGCGGTGCTCTATCCGACGCTCGGCATCCTGTGGGAATCCGAGGTCGAAGACGTCGAGCTCTCGCAGGCGTATTGCCGCGCCTACAATCGCTGGATCGCCGACTTCTGCCGGCCCTACAGCGACAGGCTGATCCCGATCGCGCATCTCTCGCTGGGAGATCCGGCGGCGGCCGCGGAAGAACTCCGCCGCGCGGTCAAGGACGGATGTCGCGGCGCTTTCGTCGCACCGTTCACCATCACGCGCAAACCGCACGGCCATCCCGATCACGATCCGGTCTTCGCGGCGGCGCAGGAACTCGAGGTGCCGTTCGCGATTCATCCGACCTTCGAGCCCAGGGGACTCAGCCGCGCGCGTTTCCACGGAATGGAGCGAATGCCGCTGCTGGGCGTGATGGCCTCGCAAATTCTGCAGCAGCCGCTGAGCACCTTCTTTCAATTCGGGGCGTTCGACAGATTCCCGAAACTCAAAGTGGTGATCCTCGAATCGGGCTCCTCATGGCTCGGCTTCTGGATGGATCGCATGGACGAAGGTTACGAGACCTGGATCGGCGCGACGGTCCCGCTCAAGAAGAAGCCCAGCGAGTATGTACGCGAGCAGGTCTGGATCTCCGGCGATCCCGACGAGCAGGCGACCGCTTACGTCATCGACTACGTCGGCCGCGATCGCTTTTTTTGGGCCAGCGACTTCCCGCATCCCGATCACGGCGGCAAGTATCTTGAAGCGCTGCAGCGCATGGTCGCGCCGATGTCGCCGGAAGCGCGGCGCGGCGTGGTCGGCGAAAACGTTATCCAGTGTTACAAGTTGTAGGATCTGAAAATGCCCAACCATCAGCTGATCATCGACGCCGACGGCCACATCCTCGAACCACCCGACCTGTGGGACAACTACCTCGAGGAAAAATACCGTCCTCGCGGAATCAAAATTAAGCAGGACGAAATCGGCCTCGAATATCTCGAATACGACGGCAAGCCCGCGCAGATGATGCTGCATGGGAGCTTGCACGCACTCGGCGCGATGGGACGTCCCGGCAAAGAGCTGGCGCCCACCGCGGACAAGAACTACGTCCAATCCGCGCCGTTCGGCTCGATGAACATGAAGGAGCGCCTCGAGCTGCTCGACAAGGACGGCATCGACAAGGCGATTCTGTATCCGACCATCGGGCTGTTGTGGGAAGCCGAGGTCGAAGACCCGGAGATCACCAACGCCTACTGCCGCGCCTACAATCGATGGATCGCCGATTTCTGCCGCGCCTCGGGCGGGCGGCTGATTCCGGTCGCGCATCTCTCGCTGCTCGAGGTTCCGGCGGCTGTGGCGGAACTGGAGCGCGCGGTGAAGGACGGATGCAAAGGCGCATTCGTCGCCCCGTTCAACCATCTGCGCAAGGCCCATGGACATCCGGACCACGATCCGCTGTTCGCGAAGTTTGAGGAACTCGAGGTGCCGTTCGGAATCCATCCGACCTTCGAACCGCGCAGCCTGATGTCCAAGCGCTTCAACGGGCTGGAGATCGCGATCTGGTACCACCAGATCATGGCCTGTCATTCGGCGCAGATCGCATTCACCACGCTGTTCTCATTCGGGGTGTTCGACAGATTTCCGAAACTGAAAACGGTGGTGCTGGAATCGGGCGGCGGATGGGTCGGATATTGGGTCGATAGGATGGACGCGCTGTCCGAGGTTCCGATCAATCGCGCGCCGCTCAAGCATCTGCCGAGTCACTACATCCGCACCCAATGCTGGATTTCCGCGGACCCGGATGAGCGCGTTTGCCGGGCTCGCGAAGTTCATCGGCGACGATCGGTTCTTCTGGGCCAGCGACTTTCCGCATGCCGATCACGGCGGCGAGTATATGAAGGAGCTCAAGGAGTTGCTGGCGGTGCTGCCGCCCGCGAGCGCTTCGAAGGTGGCCGGCGAAAATGTCGCCGCGCTGTACAAGATCTGAAAGTTACTTCCTGGCGATGACGCTGTGATGCGGCGCGACCTTCATCAACTGGTCGTGCAGTATCCCGTTCGATGCGATCAACCCCGCGCATTTGGTGATCTTCTTGTTGAAGGTCATCGGGTTACCGTCGATGTCCGTCATCGTGCCGCCGGCCTCGATGATGAGCGCGGCGCCCGACGCGATGTCCCATTCGTTCTTCGGCGAACGGGTAAACGTCGCGTCCGCCTTTCCGCCCGCCACCATCGCGAGTTTATAGGCGACGCTGCCGGTCGGCACCGCCTTCAGAATCCCGTGGAATACTTCCCATTCGCCGCGCGCCGTTTCGCTGCGGCTCGCCAGCACGCTCGCACGGCGCAGCACCCGCGTCTTCGTCACGCGTACGCGATGCTGACCGAGATGGCATCCCATCCCGCGCGCCGACCAGTACATCTCCTCCGTGATCGGGTTGTAGGTAACGCCTACCACCGGTTCGCCATTGTCGGACAGACCGATGGCAACGCAGAATTCCGGAATCTTGTTGATGAACTCCCTGGTCCCGTCGAGCGGATCGACGATCCACACGCGCTGCTTGCTCAGGCGAGCGTCGTTGTCGACGGTTTCCTCGGAGAGCCATCCATAGTCCGGAAAGGCGTGGGTGAGAATCGACTTGATGGCGGCGTCGGCCTCGGTATCGGCGATAGTGACCGGATTGTTTTTTCCCTTGGAGCCGATCTCGTAATCCGTGCCGTAATAGCGCATCAGGATTTCGCCCGCGGCGAGCGCGGCCTTGCGCGCGTATTCGACCTCGCGGGTCAGGTCGAGATCGCCGGTCACCATATTTTTGATCGATCGAATCACCCGGCCTTGCCTCATCGGATCGCTGATGCTCTTCATTCTACCTCGAACTACGCCTCGCCGCGCGCCCGCCGTTTCTTGCGCACCTTCTCATATGCCGAGGTCAGCTCGGCGAGCATCTTCTCGCGCTGCTCATAGAGCCTGCGCCCCTTGCGAGGCTTGCGTTTGTTGAGCGCATACGCGGTGATGAGCGGCAGTGCGACGGTCGAATCGACGTAGCAGACGACCGAATCGGGAAGCTTGCTCGGATCGATTTTCCCCCAGCTTACCGCCTCCGACGGCGTCGCGCCCGAGAGGCCGCCGGTGTCGGGACGCGCGTCGGTGACTTGCAGAAAATAGTCGTGGCCGTTTTCCGCGACGCCCATCACCTCCTGGATCTGCGGCTCGGTCTGCAGCACGAAATTCTTCGGTGAGCCGCCACCGAGGATGAACACCGCGCTTTTGCCGCCACTTTTTTTTGCCGCATACACAATCGCCGCCGTCTCGTTGACGTCGGCGAGCGGGTCGAGCCGCAAGGCTCCGCCTTCGAGCTCCAGCAGCGCCAGGTTCATGCCGATCGACGAATCGCCCGGTGACGAGGTGTAGATCGGCACCGCATGCTCGTAAGCGGCCGCCAGCAGCGAGCGGCGCGACAGCTTCAGCACGCGCTCGCGCTCGGCGACGTAGCGGCCGGCGCGATAATGAAATTCCGCGCTGCTCATCGGATGCTGAAATTCCTCGTTGCGCGCGACCTCGCGAAAGAAAGCATCGGTCGAAAGCAGGACGTGATAGTCGAAAAAGATGTCATAGATCCGCACCACGCCGGCGTCACGCAGCGCGACATCGTCGGCCTCGGCCGAGCCCTGGAACATCTTCAGCCCGATACCGAAATGGGTGTCGTGATAGAGATTCGCTCCGGTCGAAACGATCCAATCGACGAAACCATTTTCGATAAGCGGGATGAGGCATGACATCCCGAGCCCCGCCGGAGTCAGCGCGCCGGTCACGCTCATGCCGACCACCACGTCGCGCTCGAGCATCTTCTCGGCGTACAACCGGCACGCATCGCGCAGGCGCCTGCCGTTGTAGGCCAGGAACGCGCTATCGACCAGCTCGGCGGCGCTCATGTCGCCGCGCACCGCCTGGGGATTTATTTGCTGACCGCCGAGCAGGCTCGGCAGTTTCTTCTTCTGCGCCATCGCGTCTCCTGGCGAACGTTTTAAGGAGTCCGCCCGACGAGTGCCGTGCGGCTTGCGCGCTTCCATTTCAATCCCCGCAATCCGGCGCGAGGGCCGGGCTGCGAGCGACCGCAAAATCCTACTTACCCGCGCCGCGGCTTTCCACCGTTTCGGTTTGCCCAAGCTGAATTTCCAACCCTAAGATTGTGACGGGGCAGTAAACTCTCTCGCTTGGGGTAAGCGGATGGCCGTTATCGCTATCAACCAGCAGCTCGGCAGCCGCGGCGTGGAACTCGGGCAACTTACCGCCGACGCGCTGGGCTATCGCTTCTGGGATCGTGGGCAACTGGTCAGCGCTGCGTCGCGCGCCTACAAGGTCGATCCGGAACAGTTTCTCATCATCGATGAGCATCAGCCGCACTTCTGGGAACGTCCCAAGGTCGATGCCGATCGATTGCGCGCGTTTTTGCGCGCGGTGATCTTCCGCGAGATGGCGCAGGACCGGATGGTGTTCGCGAGCAGCTCCGGCGCGCAACTGATGCCCGCCAACGGATGCGGCCTGCGGGTGCGTGCGATGGCGCCGTTTCCGGTTCGCGTGCGCAACATGGTCGAATTCGAGAAGCTCACGCCCGGGGCCGCCGAGAAGCGGGTTCGCGATCACGATCGCGAAGTCAAAGCGCGCGCACACTCGCTCTACGGCTTCGACATCGACGATCCATGCATCTACGATCTGGTCCTCAACACCTCGGTGCTTTCGCTGGATACTTTGGCGACGGCGCTGAGATCGGGCGCGGAAAGGATTGACGCGTCGGGCGATCATGGATTGCAGGAACTTCGCGATGCCGCGGTGGCGGCGCAAGTCCGCGCCGCGTTGCTCTCGCATCCCAAGTTCGGGCATGCGGACATTAGTGTGGATTGTGCGCTCGGTGCGGTGCGAATGAATGGCCCCGGACTGGTGGCGCCATGGGACGATCTCGCGCGCAAAGTTGCGGCCGAGATCGAGGGCGTGAAGTCCTGCGACATCGGCAGCGACGATCCGCCGATGCCGCTGCGCGCCCAATAGCCGCGCCGTCCGGCTCATCTCCTTATGATTTGCCGATATAGCTCCTCCACATCCGCACGCTGCGGATGCGCGGTGCCGTAGCGCATCACGGCGGCCGAGCCCGCTGCGATGCCGCGCGCGAAAGCCTCCTCGGGAGCGAGGCCGCTCGCCAGTCCGAGCGTCATCGCGGCGAGGAAACTGTCGCCCGCTCCCACTGCGCTGCGCATCGGAACCTGCGGCGCCGGCATCCTGATCACTCCGCTGGCGCTGGCGAGGATGGCGCCCGCGGCGCCGAGCGTTACCACGATCATCTCAGCCGCACCTGCGCGCACCAGCTCCATCGCCTCGCGCTCCTGCTCGCGAGGATCACGCACCGCGCGCCCGAGCAGCGCCTCCATTTCACCGAGGCTGGGCTTGATGAGCGTCGCGCCTTCGCCGAGCGCCGCTTTAAGCGGTGCGCCGGAAGTATCGAGCACGAAATGCTGCCCGCGCCGCGCGCAAATCCTCGCGATATGCGCGTACGCATCCTCGGGCGCGCCGCGCGGCAGGCTGCCGCTGGCGACGACCCACTCACCCTCGACCCGCGTCAACGCATCGAGAACCGCATCCCACTCGGGGCCGCTGATCGGTGGACCTTCCGGCACGAAGCGGTACTCCAGCCCGCTCGATCGCTCATGCACGGCGACGGAGACGCGGGTTAGCCCGCCGACCGGGATCGTGAGGCATTCGACGCGCGCCTCGGCGAGCAGCTCCTGGAGGAATCTGCCGGTGCCGCCGCCGATGAGCAGCACTGCGAGGGCCTCGCCGCCGAGTTCGCGCACCACGCGCGCGACGTTGATTCCTCCACCGCCCGGGTCGAACTGTTCGGCCGAGGTGCGCACCTTGCGTGTATGGATGACCGCGTCGGCCTCGCACGCGAGGTCGACGGCAGGATTGAGGGTGAGGGTGATGATGCGTGGGGTCATGCGTATCCGGTCTTCATAGC
>JBGPMZ010000160.1:0-6151 GCA_041487255.1 Binataceae bacterium (SeqCode)
CTGAAGAGCATGACGTTGACGGGCGCGCTCGCAATCGGCTTCCCGCCATCGTTGACCACCGCGAGGTGAACTTTCGGCTTGTCGGTTGCGGCGATCCAGTCGGGAATCGAAATCCCCACCAGCCGCGTCGACGGCCAAATCATCGTCTTGTTGGATACGGTCTGCGCTTCGCCGTTGGGATCGCGAAATTCCATCTCGGCGGTCAGCTCGATCGGCGTCGCCGCAGGCTTGATGCCGGTGATTTCGGTGCGCGCGCCGCCCGCCGCGTCGAGCACGAGGTCGATTCTCTGATGCACGCCCTCATGACGCTTGGCGGGCTGCTCCTCGATGTCCTCGCCCTCGCGCACGACGCCTTCAGTCACGGTTCCGTTGGCGAAGGTGAAGTTTTCGAAGTCGGGGAACTGCGGAAACGCGTCAGGATTGAGCTGGCTGCGAATCGTGACCGGAAGCCCCTTGGCGGCACCGCCAGAGAGATACTCCGCGCTGACATCGATAGGAACGGTGGTTACCGCAACTTGCGCGGCGGTAGGCATGCGGATGGCGCCGCGCATGAGCGGGAGGCGAAACTCCTCGATCCGAAAACTGGCGCTGGTAAATTCGGAGGAACTCCCGCGGTCGCCGGAATCGTCGGCGGCGGATGTGGTGGCCGGCTTCATTCGGATCATGGTGATTCGGTATTCGCCGAGCTTGGCGGTTTTGGGGATTTCCCAGTTCAACTCCGCGGTGCCGTTGGGGTTCCACGTCAGGTCGAAATCGTAGTGATCGTCGCTCCCCAAGTGCCGAATCGAAAGTGAGTTCGGCAGTTCGTCGGCGCGCGGAATCGAAAACCCCGCGAGGGTTTTCGCGCGAATAAAATGCTTCATGTGCACGGTTTCGCCGGCGCGAAACAGCGGACGATCCAGAACCGTATGCGCCGCCATATTCGGCGACTGCTCGTCAGTGGGAAGATGAAAGCGCCATGCCTCGATGCCCTGGCGCCAGCTTGAATGGACGAAGCTGAAGTCCGCGCCCTTGCGCGCGGTCACGATCACGCCCGAGTCGAGCTCGTTGATGGGCGTGGTCTGGTCGGAAAACGAATCGGGATCGGGATGGTCGTCAGAGGGCCTGTCACATCGTGGAAGTGCATTCAGCGCCGCCATCCCCGAGACCATCGCGAGGCCGCGCGCGTCGGTGGCGCCATACCAGAGCTCTTTGCCGTTGCAGTCGGCAATGGCGACCGTCGCATCGGGGACTGGCTTGGCGCTTTCCAGCTCGGTCACCCAAATTAGCGAGTTCTGATTGCCCTTCTTGAAGTGCACCGCGAGGTCGGTGACCAGCGCGATAGTCGGCACGTACATCGGCGCGTCTTGATCGAGCAGATCCTGTCCGAGGCGTTTGCTCTCGAGTTCGACAACGTAAAATCCGGCGCTCTGGAGCGGAATCCCCATCACCTCGAAAGCCTTGGCGCCGTTGGGTTTAGGCATGGTGAACTCGCGCGCGCCCGATTTCGCATCATCTGTAAAGATCGAGTCCGCGCGATGCGCACTCGCGACTTTGCGCATCCATGAAAGCGCTGCCGCGGCGTCGGGGTCGGGCATGCGCCACAGCGTGGCCTGGATGCGGGTCATGAGGTCCGCATTGGCTGACGCGCTCGCATCCATGCGCATCTGGTGACCGTGTATCTGCGGTTCGAGATTTCGCACCGTTACCGGCAGGACTGGATCGACCGCCTCGATGATGCCGAAGCGCGAGGAAAACTTCGCGAGCGGCGGAAATTCTCCGGTCGCTACCGTCATCGGAAAGCGCGAGGCGTTCGCCAGGGCATGTCCGGAGTCATCGAGAATTTTGGGCGGGAGCTCGATTTTGTACTGCGCTGATTCCTTGAAGGGTCCACGAAAAGTCACTTCGGAAATCGACGCGTTGCCCCGATCGTCGGTAGAAATGCTCGGGGCGATGCGCGAGCTATCCGGCGCCACCAGCGCGATTTGCTTCGCCGGCGCCATCGCGATCGGCTCGCTGAACCACAGCGAGATCGGCGTAACCGGAATGCATGCCGCGTGCGCATTCTCGCGCTCGCATCGAAGTGACGCCTCGAAGGGCTTGCGGGTTTTGAAATTGATCGTTTGATCCTGCGTGGTCGCGACGCCGGATACGGTCTTGATGCCCTTGCCCCAAATCAGGCTTACCGCAGCGGCATTGGGGAAAGTCTGCTTCGCCTGGAGGATGAGGACCGGCCGATCGGAGATGAAGTTCTTGAAATGTTTCAGCAGCGTTTCGCGATCGGCGCCGCCAAGAACTTTGACCCCGACGCGCTCGGGAATCCCCTGGATGGAAAATCCCGCGTTGGCGATAACCGATGAGACCTCGGGTTCGGCGTCGAGCACCAGCACGAATGCCTGCTGCTCATCGACGTCCTCGCTGCCTCCCCACGGCATCGACTCCACGACCGAAGGACCGCCGGTATTGAAACCGAATTCGCCTCGGCCGAATGACGCCCCTGCGAGCGTGTGCAGGTTTGGGCGCAGCCGGAAGGAGCATCGCACCCCGGCCGGCAGATCGTGCGCGAAGTCGTAAGCCCAGCGAGTGGTGTCGATCCATCGCGCGGAACCCTTCTCCGGGCATTCGACATCGAACGGCATCGCGCCCTCGAACGCCTTCCCAAGTGCCACCATCGGCGCTGAAAATTGCACGGTGACCTGACGAACGTTCTTAACGGTTCCCTGCGGAGAGAACTGCAGCACGATCGGCGCTTGTGATTCAGCATTCGCGGCGGAAATCGAAAGGAGAAGCGAGAAAAGTAGGAACAGAAATCGCGTATGGGACCGATGACTCGGCCTGCGATAGATGCTCGAAGCGCTGGAATCCAATGTCCCCCTCCCGCGTCGATGGCAGCAGATCAGCGGCCTAGAATGCCCTTGCCCGATGGCATGGGTAAACGTGACACAAAGCGATAAGTCCGCGAAAGCGAACAGATTCCAATGATTATATTAGGCCGAGTTTCATGATGAATAAGCGAGATATTATGGTTCTAGGTGGTTTATGTCATCTGGCCGGTCGGCACTTCTCTCGGTGTTATGCGGACACCATCAGCCAGAGTCTCTCGCCGCCTATGATAGTCATGCTTGGCTTAACTTCCTGATAAGTGTATATTCCGACGCTCATTCGGCAGTGTGTGGATAACCGGGCCCGGAACACACCTGACGGATTCTGGGGCTGGTAGGGGCTGCGGGTTGGTTCTGGGGAGCTTTAGGGCAGCCAACTACTCCGGGCGTGGGGGGCGTATGAGCGCAGGTTTCCAGATTGGGGGTGGCCGGGAACAAGCTAGCTATTCCCGCCGCGACGAGTTCATAGCCGGGTTGGACTGGACCATCGAACGCGCGCGCCGCGCGCTGCTGGCCCTCCAGCATCCCGAGGGTTACTGGGACGCCGCGCTCGAAGCGCCGGCCCAGATGAACGCCGAGTTCATCATCTTCAATCATTTCATGGACAGCGTCGATTGCGGCCTCGAGGCGCGCATCGCCAAGTATCTGCTCGATACCCAGCAACCCGACGGAAGCTGGAACCTTTTTCCGGGCGGCGAGGGCTACGCGTCCTATACTATAGAAGCCTACACAGCACTAAAGCTGGCCGGTATGCGCGCCGACGACGAGCCGATGGTGCGCACGCGTAAATGGGTCAAAG
Source organism: Binataceae bacterium (SeqCode) (assembly GCA_041487255.1). GTDB lineage: Bacteria > Desulfobacterota > Binatia > Binatales > Binataceae > DATGKG01. The sequence goes on from JBGPMZ010000160.1 coordinate 3,661, forward strand.
CTAATGGCGGCATCACCAGGGCCGGGACGCTCGCGCGTTTTTACCTCGCCTCGCTAGGCCTCGCGCCATGGAGCTCGACGGCGGCCTGCCCGGTCGAGATCATGCTGCTGCCGAACTGGTTTTCTTTTAACATTTATGAGCTGGGATCATGGGCGCGTGGGACTTTTGTCGCATTGGCGCTGCTGCAAGTGACGAAGCCGGTCCGCCCGGTCGCCGACCACAACCTGATCGCCGAACTCTATGATGTGCCGCCCGAGCGAACGACCTTCAGGCAGCCGCGAGGGGCGACCACCCTTTCGATGCGCAACGGGTTCAACCAGCTCGATCGATTGCTGCGACTATACGATCGTCATCCCGCGCACGCGCTGCGCTCGAGGGCGAGCCAGGCCGCGGAGAAGTGGCTGGTCGATCATCAGGAAGCGAACGGCTCCTTTGGCGGCATCGAGCCGTGCTACCTGCTCAGCCCGATGGCGCTGAAGGCGCTGGGCTATCGCAACGAGCATCCAGTGATCCGCAAATCGCTGGAGGCCTCCCGGGAGCTGGTTTGGGAGATGGGCGAGAAGGCGCTTTACATGCCGTGCGTATCGCCCAACTGGAACACCGCGCTCGCCTGCAAGGCGCTGCTCGCGTCGGGGATGCGCGGCGACCATCCCGCCTTCGCGGCGGCCACCAAATGGTTCATCGATCATCAGGTTTTCACCACCGGTGACTGGTCGATCAAGCGTCCCCACCTGGAACCGGGCGGATGGCCGTTCGAGTTCTTCAACAATGCGTATCCTGATGTCGATGACTCGGCGGTAATTGTCGCAGCCCTCACCGAGATGGGAGCGGCCGATGACGCCGCGAAGGAGCACGCGATCGCCGCGGGCGCCAACTGGGTCAGCGGCATGCAATCGAAGGACGGCGGTTTCGCGGCCTTTGATACCGACACCGATTCCAAGTGGCTCAATCAACTCCCACTTGCCGATGTCGAGGCGGTCACCGATCCATCGTGTCCCGATCTCACCGGCCGCGTGCTGGAGATGCTCGGCGCCCTGCGGCGCACCAAGGACGATCAGGTCGCCCGGCGCGCAATCCAATGGCTGCAGCGCAACCAGGCGCCCGAGGGTTCATGGTGGGGGCGATGGGGTGTCAACCACATCTATGGAACTTTCTCGGCGCTGCTGGGACTGCGCGCGATCGGCGTCGATCTCCGCGAGCCGTGTATCCGGCGCGCGGTGAGCTGGATGAAATCGAAACAGAACCAGGACGGCGGATGGGGTGAGAGCTGCCTCAGCGACAAGGATCCGAATTGGCGCGGACGCGGAGACAGCACCGCCTCGCAAACCGCGTGGGCCGTCATCGGGTTGCTGGCGGGTGAGGATGGCCTCAGCGAAAATGTGCTGGGCGGGGTCAGATGGCTGCTGGAGCGGCAGAACCCCGCGGGCTCATGGGACGAAACCGCGTTTACCGGGAATGGATTCCCGAACCATTTCTACATGCGCTACTATTTGTATCCGCACTATTTCCCGCTGCTCGCGCTGTCCGAATACAAAGCGCGGCTGAACAAGCCTGAAGACGAACAGGCGCCGGCGCTATCGTTGAAGAGCGGCGAAGTGGTGCGGATGCGGAAATCGCCGGCCTTCGGCTGACCCCTTTCATCCTGGGGCCGAGGTCTTCCGCTGGACGGATTGCTTTGGCCGCTCACCGAATAAAGTCTCTGCTCGAGTCGCTTCGAGCTTGTCGATCGGCGCGCATACTCGTCGGCGCTCCTGAAGCCGTGAACCCACGGGGCGGGCCGCGCGCGAGGGAACGGCATCCGTTCCTGCAGTTCACCTACCCGCGTACGCCGCTGCCGGGCGGCGATCAGGAGTACGGCTTCCGCGGAATCAAGCTCAGTGACGTGCCCAAACCTTCGGGCATCATTCGGATTGCCTGTCTCGGAGGCGCCGTCACCTGCGATAGCTATCCCGAGTTGCTTGAGAAGTATCTCCTCGACGCGTCATCGGCGCGACGCTTTCAGGTTCTCAATTTCGGCATCGATGAGTGGTCATCGGTGCATAGCATGTTGAACTTCATCCTGAATGTGCGCGAATTCCGTCCTGACATAGTCGTCGTTCACAACGACTGCAACTATGCTTTGTGCTCCGGCTATCCATGTCTATGCCAAGGCCATCCGCACGCTTACGAACCCGTATGGTTCGAACCGCGCAATCGGTTGTCGAGGGTTTTCCGCGCTCAGGTCTCGCGGCTGATTCCAGGACAAGAACCAGGGCGGGTCTCGTCCGAGGCTGCTTTACAGGGTGTCGCCGAGGAACAGAAACCCATTGACGATGACAGCGGCGAGTTAGGCGAGTTAGGCATGATCCGCCGCAATCTCGAAACCATCTGTACGCTAGCCGCTGCCGACAAGACAAAAGTCTTGATGGTGACGACGCCTTGCTCCAGTTCAAGCGAGAAAGACGATCGTGGGTATCACTCAAAGGTCCTCGGAATAAACCAGATTACTCGC
>JBGPMZ010000161.1:0-6146 GCA_041487255.1 Binataceae bacterium (SeqCode)
CGCTATGAGGAATATGCGGAACTGGTAACCGTAGGCCCTTTGCAATGATCTCACCTCGACCTGCCGGGTCTCGGATTCCCTGCGAACCTCAGAGACACTCGTGGCCCTCCGCCACCGTCGGGCGGGGGCGCCCTCCGGCTCTCACCCGTCCGTCACGCTTCATGCCCGCAGCCATCGCATGAAGCGCGCCGGCCACCCTCTCTCGCAAAAGAAAGCGAGAGAGGGGACCCGAGAAGGAAGTAGTCGCAGCGATGAGCACCAACACACGCGCTGCACCCATCTCAATCGGAATGACCTGAAAGGGGATCTACTGCGCGGCTACCTTTTCCGGCGCCAGCGTAATGTCCGCGTGCGACCATCCCTCGGTGAAACGCTCCTCCACCTTCGCCGCCTCTTCCGCCTTGCCCTGCTCGCGCAGGCTTTCGGCGAGGCCATGTAACGAGCGCGGATTGTCCGGATTGCGTTTCAAGTCGTCGCGATAAACCGCCTCGGCCATGGTCGCCTGCTTGTTCGCGAGCAACTCCGCGCCGAGCGTCTCGCGCACCGGGTAGTACCACGAGGGTGGCTCGTCGTATCCGAGCGCATCCTGCAAGCGGACCGCCTCGGTGAAGTCGCGGAGCGCCTCATCATGATCGCCGCGAGCGCTCGCGATGGCGCCCGCCACAATTTGCGCTGCGAGCCTGGTTATGGCCGGCGCCTTGTTGTTCGGACCTACCATCAGCTCAGCCGCTATGCCCGCCGCGCTCTCATCGAGGGCTTTGCGCTCCGCCGTCGCGTCATCGATTTTTCCCTTGGCCGCGGATGCCAGGCCGCGCGCGTAATGCCACATCGCAGTGGTGTATGCGAACTCCTTGGGCGGTGCCGGCTCGGCGAGGATTTCGTCCCATGCGCCGAAGCGCGCCATCGCGAAGTACGGCTTGGGCCACATCACCTCGCCCATCGGCATCGCTTTGACGACCTCGGCCGGCACCGCGTCCTTGAGATCGCGCGCGGTCTTGAGCGCGTCGTGTTTGCGCCCCTCCATCATCTCTCCATAGAGAAGGAAATCGATGTTGTGGGTCGCGTACATCACCGGATAGATGCCCGACTCATGCGACTTCGCCAGGAAGGACTGATCGCTTTTGATGGCGGCCGCATTGGCATTCGACGAATCGTGGTACATGCCGGTGCGGACGTAGATGTGCGACGGCATGTGGACCAGATGGCCCTGCGTCGGCGCGAGTGTGGCGAGACGCCGGGCGCTCGGCAGGGCGCGCTCCGGATTCTGCGAGGCCTCGACCGCGTGGATGTAGTAGTGATTTGCGCCAAGATTATTTGGATGTTTTGACAGCGTGCGCTCCAGCGTTTCGACCACCTCGAGTGTCTCAGGGCCGGGTTTTCCATCCGCGGTCCAGAGATCCCACGGATGCAGATCCATCAGCGATTCGGCGAATAGCGCCTGCACGTCAGGATCGTTGGGATACTGATGCGCCACCTCGCGCATCGCGTCCGCGTATGCCTTTTCGCGCTCCGGGGTTTGCTTGCCGTCGGCCCCATAGCGTTTCGCAAGCGCATCGATGAGCGCTTTCTCTTCCGGGCTCACGGATTTCTCCAGCGCCTGCGCGCGCTGGATCGCGGTGTATGCGATTTTCATCGCGTCACCATTACCCGGCAGGTTGTAATTGGGACCGAGCACCAGCGCGATGCCCCAATTCGCCATCGCCAGGTTGGGGTCGAGCGCCGAAGCCGCGGCGAACGACTGGTACGCCTCGTCATGATTGAAGCCGTAGTCGAACGCGAGTCCCTGGTCGAAGTACTGCTGCGCGACCGTCGAGTTGGTCGTGACCGGATGATGAACTTTGCCGAGTCCCTCGTAGAGTTGCTCGGGAGCCGGTGACTTGGCCGGGGCAGCATGCTGGTGAGAAGCATCGTCGGCGAAAACGGGCGCTGCGAGTAACAGCGCGGCGGTGAGAAGGATCAGCGAGCGGCGCATCATCATAGAAGAACACTCCAACAGAACTGCTAGCAACCTCGTCGTGCCGAAGTAAAGTCGCATCGAACCGCGGCAGGCGTTGGACTTGGGCGACAGCGCCCGGACAGGATAGACTCAGTCGTTCATATCGATGGAATCGGAAACGCAAGCGATCGCAGAATCGGCGGACTTTCGCGGCCTGCGCGTAATCGCGTTCGAGAGCCGGATGGCGGTCGAAACCGCAAGGATGATTGAGCGCTTCGGGGGCAAGGCGATCGTCGCTCCCGCGATGCGCGAGGTCCCCCTCGAAGATAATCACGCCGCGCTCGATTTCGCCGAGCGGCTGCTGGGGGGCGAATTCGATATCGTGATTCTCCTTACGGGCGTGGGCGTTCGCGCGCTGTTCCAGGTGATGGAGACGCGCCATCCGCACCCGGCACTCGTCGCGGCGCTCGGAAAAACCACCGTCGTCGTACGCGGACCGAAACCGACCAGGGTGGTGCGCGAGCTCGGACTCGAACCCGCAATCGTCGCGCGCGAGCCGAGCACCTGGCGCGAGCTGCTCGAGGATCTCGCGAAGCAAATCCGCCTCGAAGGAAAGAAGGTCGCGGTGCAGGAATACGGAGTATCCAATCGCGACCTGATCGCGGGGCTGGAGGCGCGCGGCGCGCGCGTCACCACGGTACCGGTCTATCGATGGACGCTGCCTACCGATCGCGGACCGATGCGCGCGGCGCTGAAAGCGATCGCGGGGCGGGAAGCCGAGGTGACGCTGTTCACCAGCGCCAGCCAGGTCGTGAATATCATGCAGATGGCCGAGGCGGAGGGAATCGGCGCGGAAGTTCGGCGCGGCTTTGCGTCGATGGCGATCGGATCGATCGGACCAGTCTGCTCGGCGGAGTTGGTGAGCAACGGAATTCATCCTGACTTCGAACCGGAGCACTCGAAGCTCGGGCATCTGATCAAGGACGCGGCGCAAAGGTCGCGCGCGATCCTCGACGCGAAGCGCGATCGCGCCTCGCATATCGAAGTTGTCACACCGCCGCGTAGGAAGAAGTCGCTCGGGGTAAACCTTGCGCGGTCACCGCGATGGGATCATCCGTTCATGAAAGCGTGCCGATGCGAGCCCACGCCCTACACGCCGATTTGGCTGATGCGGCAGGCGGGCCGCTACCTGCCGGAGTATCGCAAGATTCGCGCGGCCCACGGCTTCCTCGAAATGTGCACGCGCCCGGAGCTCTCCGCCGAGGTGACGACATTCGCGGTGCAGCGGCTCGGCGTCGACGCGGCGATCATCTTTGCAGACATCCTGCTGCCGCTGATTCCGATGGAAGTGGGCCTCCATTACGAAAGCGGCGACGGCCCGCAAATCGATCGCCCGATTCGCACCGACGCCGATGTCGATCGCATTCCTGATTTCGATATTTCGTTGCTCCAGTTTGTAGGCGAATCCATCAAGTTGGTGCATCAGGCGCTGGGCGGGAAGACGCCGCTGATTGGTTTCGCGGGCGCGCCGTTCACGCTCGCGTCGTATCTGATCGAGGGCGGCGCGTCGCGCCAGTATCAGGCCACCAAGACCTTGATGTACAACCACCCCGACACGTGGCATCGGCTGATGGAAATGATCGCGCGCGTCACGTCGAGCTATCTCAACCTGCAGGTCGAGGCGGGCGCCGATGTGGTGCAGCTGTTCGATTCGTGGGTGGGCAACCTGGGGCCCGATGACTATCGGCGCTTCGTGTTGCCGCATACCGCGTCGATTATTTCCGCGATCAAGCCGGGCGTGCCGATGATTCACTTCGGCACCGTAACGGGCAACCTGCTCGAATTGATGCGCGAAGCCGGCGGGGATGTCATCGGGTTGGATTGGCGCGTGAACCTCGGCGAAGCGTGGGCGCGCCTCGGTTACGATGTCGCGGTGCAAGGCAACCTCGATCCGATCGCGCTGTTCGCCGACGTTCCTGAAATTCGCAGCCGCGCGGGTGCGATCCTCGATCAGGCGGCGGGCCGCGCGGGCCACATCTTCAATCTCGGTCACGGCATCCTGCCCGAGACTCCCGTCGATCATGCGATTGCGCTCGTCGATGCGGTCCATGAGATGAGCGCGGCGCGCGCTCGTTGACGATGCTCGACGCAGTCCTTCTGATCGGTTTCGGCGGTCCCACGCGCCCTGACGAGATTCGCCCGTTCCTCGATAACGTTTTGCGCGGGCGTCCGATTCCGCAGGAGCGCTACGAGGAGGTCGTGCGTCATTACGAGGTGATGGGAGGGCGCTCGCCCTACAATGAACACACGCTGCGCCAGGCCGGTGCGTTGCGCGCGCGGCTGCGTCGCGACGGCATCGATATCCCCATCGTCGTCGGCATGCGCAACTGGAATCCATTCATCCTCAACACGATGCGCGAGCTGGCCGGCAATCGCGCGCATAGAATTCTCGGGTTCATTCTCGCGGCTCATCGATGCGAGGCGAGTTGGGAGCGCTATCAGGGTGCTGTTGAGGATGCGCGATCCAAAATCGGCGCAGATGCGCCGCAGATCGAGTATCCAAAGGTGTGGCATACACATCCAAAGTTCATCGAAGCGGTCGTGCAGCGCACCAGCGACGCTTTTGCGCAGCTCGACGAGTCGGAGCGCGGTCGCGCGGAACTGATCCTCACCGCGCATAGCATTCCGGTTCCGATGGCGAATGCGAGCGGCTACGCCGATCAGATTCGCGAATCGGCCTCGGCGGTGGCGTCGCGGCTAGGTCGCGATTCGTGGACGCTCGCGTTTCAGAGCCGCAGCGGCGCCCCTCGCGATCCGTGGTTGGAGCCCGACATCTCCGAAGTCATCCGCAAGCTCGATGGACGGCCTGCGGTGGTGATGCCGATCGGATTTCTCTGCGACCATGTCGAAGTGCTGTACGATCTCGATGTCGAAGCCGCGAAGTCCGCGCGCGAGTGTGGAGTGAAGATGGTGCGCGCGGGCACGGTGGCCGATCATCCGGCATTCATCGACATGATGGCGGAGATTGTGCGACAGCATCTGGAGCGTTGAGTTCGACGGGAGCTGTCCGACGGGCATCGAACGAAAAATTCCTCGCGTCGCGATTATCGGCGGCGGAATCACCGGACTCGCCGCGGCGCATCGCATCGGCGAACTCGCGATCGCGCATGAGATGCCGGTCGAGGTGACGATCTTCGAACGCAGCGAACACCTCGGGGGGCCGCTGCGGACGATCGTGCGCGACGGCTTCGTAATGGAGACCGGCACCGATTCGTTCCTCACTGAAATGCCGTGGGCCGCGCAACTCGCGCGCCGCCTCGGCCTCGAATCCGAACTGATTCCGACCCGCGCCGAATTTCGCAAAACCTATGTCGTGCGGCGCGGACGCCTGGTCGAAATCCCGGTTGGATTCTCGCTCCTCGCGCCGATGCACATCTGGCCCGTGCTCAAGAGTCCGCTGTTCTCGCCGTGGGGCAAACTGCGGATGGCGCTCGAGCCGATGATTCCCAAACGGGAGGACGCGAGCGACGAAAGCCTCGCCTCGTTCGTGACGCGCCGGCTCGGCCGCCAGGTGCTCGAGCGCGTAGCGCAGCCGCTGGCGGGCGGTATCTACACCGCCGACCCCGAGCAGCTCAGCATGCGCGCGACGATGCCGCGCTTCGTCGAAATGGAACGCCGCCATGGAAGCCTGATGCGCGGGATGCGCGCGGCCGAGGCCTCGCGCGCTGCGCAACAGAGCGGCACCAGCGGTGCGCGATGGAGCCTGTTCTTGACGCTGCGCGGCGGTGTCAGCACGCTGGTCGACGCGCTCGCATCGCGGCTTGAAGGGTCGATTCGCCGCGGGGCCGACGTCGCAGCGGTCGAGCGCGAGCTCGATGCGTGGCATATCACGCTCGCTGACGGATCGCTGGTCAAGGCGGACGCCGTGATCTGCGCGGCTCACGCCTACACCGCGGCACGACTGCTTCGCCGAATCGAATCGCGCGTCGCCGATCATCTTGGCTACATCACTTATGCATCGGCGGCGACAGTGAATCTGACTTGGCGTCTCGGAGATTTTCCCAAACCGCCCGACGCGTTCGGCTTCGTGGTCCCGTCGATCGAGCGTCGCAAGATAATCGCGGGAAGTTTCTCCAGCCTGAAATTTGAGGGCCGCGCCCCCGAGGGATTTGTCCTCGCGCGAGTATTCCTCGGCGGCGTGATGCAGAGC
>JBGPMZ010000162.1:0-6137 GCA_041487255.1 Binataceae bacterium (SeqCode)
AACCTTGCTGGGCAACCCGTTCTGAGGACGGCTGAGAGGTTTGATGGGCCAGTCCGAATCAGGATTCAAAATGGAAATTCCGCTGAGTATTGCTACAACTGGCTAGACCGAGAACGCGAAACGCTTCCAACCGGCAAAGTAACGCGTTTGGCGAAGCGCGCGCGATGCTCGCCAAAATCTACAACTGGTTTACCCGGGCTTCGACACCCTCGACCTGAAGGACGCCAAGGCACGGCTCGACGAACTGAGCGGGGTTAGCACGTGAACTGACGCGATGCGCTACTCAAATTACCGCGTGGAGAACCAACCTCTGGCGAGAACCAACCTCTGAATAGATCGCGCTCAGAAACAGATGGCGCCCCCTAGCGCGGTCGGCGTCGGACGGGTTCCGAGACGAAACCGCAGCGGCCGGCCGGCAGCTACGGTCCTGGCCTTGCCCTTGAGCTCGAATTCCAAGCCATCAAAACTCGCCGCGGAGTATTCCTAATCGATGCGCGTTGAAGCGCCGCGGGGCGTTCTGTTGCACCCTGCGTCGCATTCGGCAGCCTCTGCGCTTTCTGAACTTTTTAGACCCTGACCTATGCCTTGGAGAAGGCTTGGCTGCGCAGTTCTCAGAAGCCGCGCGCGAGCCTCCCTGCCTGTGGACGAATAATCCACAGGCTGACTTACTTTTCGGTGGCGTTAAGCGACCCAAACCAAGCAGAATCCGGTAGGCTTACTCGCGCAAACGGTTTCTGTAAGCCACCAGTGTATGCGGCGTGACACTATGTACGCAAGCACGTCCGACGATGCTGGATGCCGCGCGGACGTGCGACATGTACCAGCCCCTATCATCGATCTTTTCAACATCTGACCCGCCAACCGCAAGTCTACCCAGACCTGGCGATTCGATCCGGGCGCCGCCCGCTTGCGAGTCGCACGGCGCGGTTATTCGCGGCCCGCCCAATCCGCAAACAACTACCGATCCGACCTTCAACCAAACCGACTCGTAATAGTGCCGCGAGCACGACTCCGGCATCAGAGGAATCGCAAATGGAACTACGACAACTGACGACCGACCACGAACGACAGATGTTTGCCGAGTATCTGGCCGAGGCACGCGCGACGCGCGGGGTCGGTTTCAAGGAAACCGCGATCTCGGCGATGGGCCGGGCGCACATCCAATTTGGAAATCTCTACGCGCTTTTCGAAGATGAAGGCGCACCGGCGGAGCGGATGGTGGGCGGCTTCATCACCCACAACCTGGCGACTTTTCCGCAGAGCGTTCCTAAGCCGGACGTGAGCCATCTTCCGCCGCGCTATGTGCTCGAGGGCGGAGAACTATGGTCGCTGTCGCGCGGGATGGGCCGCATCGCGCATCACGTGGCCGCCGCGGTCGCGGGTCTTCTGCAGGCCAAGGCGATCATCGTTTACCCAATGATCGAGCCGACCGATCTCACCACACCACATCTTCAACTCGGCTTTGTCTATGCCTGCGAGCGGGTCAAATGGCCGTACCTGGAGACTATCGACGGCCGCGAAATCTGGGCGCAACCGCTGATTCTGGAAGGCGAGCCGCTCGAGCGCTACATCGGCGCGGGATTCGACTTCCTGTTCCATGCCCACGCGGGCGAGCGCCCGATGCTGCGCTTCGACCGCGCCATCGCGACGCAAGGACCCCGACCCGAACCGGCGCCGCAACCTCAGAATTCCGAGGCAAAGGAGCCGAGCGTTTCGATCGCGGCAGTACCATCCGGCGGCGACGAGCGCAACGGCGCAAGCGCGCACTAATGCGCACTCGACGCAACCAAGCCACCACAGTAAACATGGAGCGTACCATTGCGCTCATGAAACTCTACACAAAGTAGAGTGGGAGAATTGGGCAATGAACATTGACCGAAGCACAGAGCGCCCTGGCGGCGAAGTCAGTTCGCGCCGGGAAGCGTTATACCGGACTATTCCACGATGGCGGGAGATCCTGGCGGCCGTGCGGGCCGGCGAGGCGGAATTCGTCGCCACCCTGGCCGCGACCGGGCTGCTGCAGAAGTACGGGAAGGCGACCAGCACCGTCCATGATTACGGCGATATCGAGGGGCACGCATTCGTCCTCGGAATCGTGTCGGAAGACAGGTGGGATGAAGTACAGACCAAATCGTATCTGACCTACGCCTCGCATTGGATCGACGACTTCCTCGATTGTCCCGAGCGCGTCGGCGATCCCGATCAGCTGATGGAGGATCGCCACGACATCCTGACTGCGTTGAGGAACATGGGTCCGGTCGGGCAAGTCGGATTCGCGATGGCGAATCGGGTCCCGCATCCGGAGGCGATCCACAAGACCTTGCATCGGATGCCGTATGGCGGTCTGGTCCAACGCTCGAACAGCTACGCTGAGCGGCAAGCGCTGGTGATGGAGTATCAAGAGGTCGCGACGCGTTTCGTCGATGCCGCGATCGTCAAGGAAATCCGCGGCGTGCAGCCCGAGGCATACTGGGCGAGCAACAAGAGCGTGCTGGAGATCTCGAACGCGGCGGAGAAGCACCTCGACTTCACGGCCTCGGAGCTGTGGAACCTGGTATACGCGGCGGCGCTGTATTACCAGGATGCCGACGAAGAAGGCGCGCGCGGCGAGTTGAACTTCGAGGAGCACGAGATGCCGCGGCTGTCCGAGATGGTCGGGATGATTCGGCTGGGAGGAAAGCACCTCGCGCGAATCTATCCACCGGACAGCCCTCAGATGCGCCAACTCAAGTTCGTCGCGCTCTCGTTCCAGAATCTGCCGGACGAGGTCGTTGGCGAATATCGATCGCTATGGGAACGACGTGGCGATGAAGCGCGGCTGGGCGCCAGCGGCCGATAGAGAGAGCTGACCTCGCATGATGGCGCGGCACATCGGTCGGGAGGCTGTGGGGGCTCCCACCGATGGGCCGCGTCTGCGGGAATTGGATGGCATGAAGCAAATGGAAATCGAGAAAGTTTGCCTGGCGAAGCATCGAGACGTGTGAACACTACGCGATGTGGCTAAGCAGCATAGGGCGGACGAGTCGTCGGTTGGCGAATGCATTTCGGGATGTATCCCGGATCGCCACCCTGTTTCCATCGGGAACAAAACCGGGCCTACTGACTGTCTCAGGAGTGCTACAAATCGGCTCATTGAGGGAAAAAGTCGTTGATTTGCAAAAGTTACTTGTCGTGGCATGCGGCGTGCTCTAGGTTTCCCGCATCACCAGCAGCGCATTAAGGGGGAACCGCGCCAATGGCACAGATTGCATCAACTTCAGTCGTAGAGGTATCGCAACCCGCCACCGCTGACTTCGTCGATGGCCGGATTTATCGTGATGTGGAGGAGATGAGACAGATCAACGCCGCAGCTGCAGCCAAGGGCTATCTGCTGGTTTGCGATCGATGCAAGAACCTCACGGAACCGATCGTCGCGGTGATCGCGGTCGCGAACAATGACGACGCCTTCGGCTTCTGCGGCGATTGCTATCGCAAAGTCTCGGAGGACTTCCTCGGCCACGTAGTCTGATTCGTAGAACATCGCCGTCCACCCAACCGCTCCAGTTGCTTTTAGAAACGGTCGCTTCTCATCGAGAGGCGACCGTTTTTTCATTTTGCGGTCCAATGCACGATGCGATGCCGAATTAATTGGCATCGGCTGATGCGGTACGCATCAGCCGCGCAAGAAGTTTCGGAATTATTAGACTTTTCCCCAACGCCAAGGCCCTCATCGTTGGCACAGCGAGTGCTCTACCCTCGTTCGCAGTCTTTTCCACCTAACAAAGGAAGGATCGGATGAGGAGCATGAGGCTGGCTGCGAGAAGTATCGAAGATACGCGGCGAAGAAACCCTCCAGTCCGCGAGGAGGCGTCAGATCCGATGACGCCCGATCAATACTACGACAGGATTGCGCGCCGAAGTTATCATGATGGCGAGACCCGGCTGCTGTTTGCCGTCCTCGAGGACGCGATTCGATGTTTTGCGATTGCGAAGAACTCCCCTGCCCGCTCGAGTCGGCGCGAGTTCGAAGAAGTGCGCGAGTGGGTCAACACTCGCGGCGACCACGATTTGTTCGCCTTTGATTCCATCTGCGCGGTCTTCGCGATCGAGCCCGAAGCGCTGAGGAATCAACTCAACGCGATGCGAATTGGAAACTTCCCCACCCGTCGCTTGCGCTCGGTGGGACGCCGTACCGCGCTGACCGTTCCGGACTGAAGCGCGCTCGCGTATCGCATCGGAATCCAGCGACGGTTGCGGCTCGCGCTGAAATCTCGATCGCGCGCCCGCTTCCTGTCATTGTTCCGCGATGCGCCCAACGCGATCGTTGCGCCTGGCCCTTCTTCCAGTTGTCGCGGCTTTGCTGCTGTGTTGCGGGTCGATCGTCGCCCTGGCTGCGCCGGGTGACGATGCCTTCCGCAAACTAACCCAAAGCTTCATCGACGACGACTTGCGTACCTATCCCGAGTTCGCGACCGGAGAAGGAGACCATCGCTACGACAATAGAGTCACCGATCTCTCCCACGCGGCATTCCAAAAGCGAATCCGCGCGACCAAAAAGTGGAAGCATGGGTTCGAGGCGATTCAGCCGGCGAGCCTCGCCCCCGCCAATGAAGCGGATCGCGAATGGCTCATCGCCCAGCTCGACGGCCGCTTGTTCGACGACGAGGAATTTCGCGGCTACGAGCGCTCACCCGGAACCTACCTGCCGATTGGCGCGCTCCATTCGCTCATCAAACGCAACTTCGCACCGCTCGAAATTCGCCTCCGTTCCGCGACTGCGCGAGAGACCGCCGCACTTCACAACCTGACGGTCGCACGGGTCAATCTGAAACCGGCGCGCACTCCAAAAGTGGCCGTCGACATCCTCCTTTCGGAAATGCCGGCGATGATCGGTTTCCTCAAGAAGGATCTTCCAGAGGCCTTCGACTCGATACCCGCGGGAGCAGAGAAGACCGCTTTTCTCAAGGCCAACATCGTCCTCGTCGGCGCGGTGCAGGACTACGCAAACTGGCTGAAGAACGACTTCCTCCCACGCGCGACCGGCAGCTTTGCAATCGGCGCCGACGCCTACAAGCGGATGCTCGCCGATCAAGAAATGGTCGATATTCCGCTCGCCGAGCTGGTGGCCGTCGGCGAAGATGAACTGACGCGCTTGCAGGCGGACTACCAGAAGACCGCGCATCGCATCGATCCAAACCACAGCGCGGCCGAGGTCGCGGCGGCGCTCAACCGCGAACATCCCACCGCCGCACAACTGCTTCCGACTGTCACCGCGGGCCTGGCGGAGCTGCGCGCATACGTCGTCGCGCATCATCTCGCGGCGATCCCTTCCGAAGTGCCGCCGTTGGTGCGCGAGACTCCACCCTCAGCGCGCGCGACCAGCTTCGCCTCGATGGATACGCCCGGGCCGTTCGAGAAATCCGCCGAGGCATACTTCTATGTGACGCTTCCGGATCCGTCGTGGCCCGCCAGCCGGCGCGAACAGCTCCTCGAGTTATTCTCCGCGCCGCTGATCTCCGATACCTCGATTCACGAAGTCTATCCCGGGCACTACGTGCAGTTCCTCAACAACCGTCTGAATCCCGATCAGGTCCGCGCGATCTACGCCTCCGGCGCGAATGCCGAAGGCTGGGCGCTTTACTGTGAGCAGATGATGCTCGATGAGGGACTGCACAAGGACGATCCGAAGTACCGTCTCGCGCAACTTCAGATGGCGTTGATGCGCGCGTGCCGCTACATGGTCGGCATCAAAATGCACACAAAGGGGATGACCGTCGAGCAGGCCGAGGCGTTCTTCCAGGCCAACGCGTACATGACGCCGCACAACGCCGAGGTCGAGTCCCTGCGCGGCACCGAAGACCCGGGATATCTGCGTTATCAGCTGGGCAAGCTGATGATCCTCAAGTTGCGCGCGGACGTCCGCAAGAAGCAGGGCGCGCAGTTTGACCTCGGCAAATTCCACGATGCGTTTCTGCGCGAAGGCGCGGTTCCTATTCGACTGATTCGCCGTGACATGCTCGGCAGCGACGGCCCGCTGCTGTGACCTTGGTATCTAACTACGGCGGGCGACTTTATCCCCCAGCACCGCCAGCAGCAGCCCGAGCGTGATGTATCCCAAAATCACTTCGAGCGACACCAGAATCTCGCCCGGCAGGTTG
>JBGPMZ010000163.1:0-6098 GCA_041487255.1 Binataceae bacterium (SeqCode)
GACGTCCCCGACCCTAAGCCATCGGCGGGTGAGTTGGTCGTTAGGGTGCGCGATTGCGGAATCTGCGGCTCCGATCTGCATGCCGCGAAATTCGGATTCAAAATGCCACCCGGCACTATCATGGGGCATGAGTTTTCCGCGGTCGTCGATGAGATCGGCGCCGGCGTCACCGGCTTCGCTCCCGGTGATCCGGTCGTCGTGATGTCCTATGTCGCGTGCGGCGAATGCGAATCGTGCCGCACCGGCAAAAGCGCGCGCTGCCGTAAGATGAAGGGCGTCGGCTTCGGCGATGTTCCGGGCGCATACGCGGAAAAGATGAAAACCACGCCTGGCAGTTGCTTCAAGATGCCGGCCACCATGAGCCATCGCCTAGGCGCCACGGTCGAGCCGCTGGTGGTGGGTCTGCATGGGGTGCATCGCGCTCAACTTCGCGCCGGCGAAAGCTGCGTCATCATGGGCGCGGGACCGATTGGGCTGGTGACCTTACAGTGGGCGCGCTTCGCGGGCGCGCGTACCATCGTGGTTTCCGAAATGGCGGATGGGCGCCGGGACAAGGCACTCGAAATGGGCGCCGACGCTGCCGTGCATCCGCGGGTCAAGAATCCTGCCGCGATGATCCAGGAACTGACCGGCGCGCCTCCCGATGTGATCTTCGAATGCATCGGCGCCAAGGGCACCCTCGACGAAGCGGTCACGTACGCGCGGCGCGGCGGACGGGTGGTAGTCCTCGGAGTATGCATGGAGGACGATTCGTTCCGCCCGATCCAGGCAATGAACAGAGAATTGGACCTCAGGTTCAGTTTGGGCCTGGAGCCTGGCGAAATCGAAACCGCAATCGATATGCTCGCGGCGGGCAGAGTGTCGACAGAACCAATGATCACTCATGTGATCGGTCTGAATGAGCTGCCGAATGCGTTCGCGGCGCTCTCACGGCCGAGCGACCAGACCAAGGTGATGGTAGAATTTCCATCGTAACAATTCGCGCGCGGGTCTTTGTTCCCGATCACGATTTTGGAATACTGTCTGTGCGGTTTCCAAACTTAACCAGGAGTCTACAGATGAAACGATTTATGATGGCGCTCGCGGCAGGAGTAACCGGACTAGCGATTGGTGTCGCGCTCGGTGTTCCAACCGCTTATGCCGCCGGTAAAACAAAAGTCGACTGTGATGCTGTGATGAAGGAAATCAGCGGCGGGAAGAAGCCGAAACAAGTGGCCAAGGACATGAACATCTCGGCCTCTAGCGTCTATCGATGCAGGAAGAAAGAAATTGCCGCCGCAAAGACCGCATCGAAGGCAAGCAACGAACCAGCCAAGCCGGCGGCAGCGCCTAAGCCATAGGCTTATCTTTCGACGTGAGACTAGCCCCGTGCGCATGATGCGTGCGGGGCTTTTCGCTATAAAGTACTCGAGGTTTAGTGAGCAATGGCGAAATGCGATCTATGTGAACTGAAGCACTACACCCCTTGGTACTGCCAGTATGAAGTGCCATTCAAGTTCGCGATCCTCGACTGCGACTCCTGCGACACACCGATGGCCGTGCTCGGTGACCATCGCACGACACCTACCGAAGAGGAGAAGGCTTTCATGGTCGAAGCGCTCTCGCTGGTCGCGCGAAAGAAGTATGGCAATACCGATTTCGTCATCGACGACGTGATGCGTCAGATACCGGACCATTGCCATATCCATGCGCGCCCTATCCGCCGCTGGTCCACTTGATCGCTAGCTCGCTATTTGTCCCTTGTAGCCCCGGCGGAGACTACTAGACCCTCCTTCTCATTCCCCAGCTATTCTAGGAGACATAAGGAGACATGCACCTTGAGCTCTTAGGTTAATAACCCGCAGTATCGAATACGCATTTACGCGACTAGGTCGGTGACTAGTCGATGCAATCTTGAACAAGTGTTTTGTTTTACTCGTAGCATATGGTATATGCGCGGGCGTTGCCTGTATTCCCGCCGTGGCGGCGGGTTTGGTTACGGTGACCGCGAGACCAGCACATCAGCAATGGTCTCTTCAGGGAGGTTCGGGGGAATGGCTACTACCGGTACTGTCAAATGGTTCAGCCCGAAGAAGGGATACGGGTTCATTACAATGGAGGACGGGCAGGAAGTCTTCGTCCACTACTCCGCCATCGATGGCAACGGGTTCCGATCCCTCGAGCAGGGCGAGAAAGTCCAATTCGAAGTATCGCAGGGACCGAAAGGACTGCAGGCCGCTAACGTGATGCGCGCCTAGCTCGGTCGCAGCATCCACGGCACGCCGGTCGGGCCGGTCGTTCACGCCGAAAAATCAAGCTCACGACTTGGCGCTGTGGGGCGCAGGTGTTGAAGCTCGTGCGCGCTATTCTCCACGGATTTTCGCATCTCGCGATGGCGAGTTGAGGCTGGCATTATCGCCAGATGGATTTCAACGCGCTGACCGATCGCCTCCGTGGGCGGCGCCTCGCGCTCGAATCCGCCGCCGCCTTCATAGTCTCGACGGCGTTTCTGATCGCGCTTGCTCCCGATGCTCCCTTTACCAAGGAGCTAGGCGTATGCGAATCGGGCGCGGTTCGCGACGTCCTTTCCGGCCATGTGATCCTCCCGCAGTACACCCCCGGCATTCCGGTCCAGGTCCCGCCGATGTATTGGTGGGCGGCTGCCCTCGCGGTGAAGCTATTCGGCTGGAGCGAGATTGGATTGCGCGCACCCTCGATCCTCGCGACCGCGATGGCGAGCGCGATCCTGTACGCATGGCTCGCATCGTCCCTCAGCCGCCGCGCCGCGATGTGGTCGGTGCCGGTGCTGCTCTCAACCCAGTACGTCGCGGACGCGTCGCGCCAACCTCGCATGGACGCCCTCCTGATGATGTTTCTTACCGCCGCGATGGTATGCCTCGAGCGCGCGATGTCTCGAACACCGAGGCGGAGCGCTCTTCTCGCGATCGCCGCGGTCGCGATGGGCGGTGCGGTCCTCACCAAGGGCCCGCTCGGCGTGATACTTCCCGGACTCACTCTCGGCATCTTCCTGGCGGTTGAGCGCAGGCTTTCGGAACTACTTCGTTTCGACGTGATCGCGACGTTCGTAGCAGCTTTCGCGATCGGCGCGATCTGGTATCTCGCCGCGCTTCGCATCGGTGGCGATGCGTTCCTCAAGTTTCAGATCGTTCACGGCCTGTTGCGCCGCTTCCTGGGCGCCGCCGCCGGCACCGTCGGCGAGTGCCAGAATCCATTTTACTATTTCATCCCGCGCCTAGTGTCCGGTTTTCTGCCGTGGAGCCTCTTCTACCCCGCGCTCGCAGTGGCGCTGTGGACGGATCGCGGGAAGACGCCGCCGTCGATCACTTTCGCACTATGCTGGGTCATCGCCATTCTCGGCTTCTTTACGATCTCGGCCGGCAAGTGCGCGGTATACATTTTGCCGATGTTTCCCGCACTCGCCGCGCTGATCGCGTGTGCGATTGAGCCGTCCCGCATTGCGGATCTCTCGCGGCGTTTGTTCGATTGGGCGACGATCGTGATCGCGGGTGGCATCCTCGCCATCATTGTCGCGGTTGCCGCTCTGCTTGCTTCCGGATCCGCCGCGACACTCGCAGTACACCTCCATCGCTCCGACAAGAAATTTCTTGAACTCCTGATGGCTGCGTCTGCGCAAGGTTCGCCGGGCGTGATCCTATGGACGAGCCTGTCGATTCTGGGTGCAGTGTTCGCCTTGAGTTCATTCGCGCGCGGCCGTGCCTTCGCCCAGTCCGCCGGCGTCGCACTCATCGCGATCGCCGGCACGCTCTTCTGGTATGGCTTTATGAATCCGGCGCTTGCGACTGAGGCGACGCTGAAGCCCTTCGCGTCGATCGTCGATCGCGCTGTCCCACCTGGGGTTCCGATCGACTACCTCGGACAGCCGGATTGCGATCTGGCCTTCTATTCGAATCATGACGTCGGAACGTCGAAACACTTCCAGTGCGCGCAAGAATCGCGCGATGCGTTTTTTCTGGTCTGGCAGGATCGCCTTGCCAGGCTTGCGCCAGACCAACGAGGTTGCCTCCAACCGCTCGTCCAATCCGCGCCGGTCGACAGCCATGGCGCTCGCGTGCTGATGATCGAGAAGAAGTGATATGCCTATTCGCTCCGAACCCGGAACAGAAGGACAGGTTCCATGAGTGACCCTCTTCCGCTCGACACCCGACTCAGAATCGGAACCATGGCTGCGGCGGTCGATCGCGAGCAGGCGCGGCGCATCATCACCGCGCTTTCGGAATGGGGCTATGAGTCGGTTTGGTGCGGCGATCACGTAGCATTCACCGGCCCGATGAGCGATCCGCTCACCCAGCTCACATATTTCTCGGCGATCAATCCGAATCTCACGTACGGCACCAGCGTCTATCTGTTGCCGCTGCGCCATCCGACCACCGTCGCGAAAGTGGTGGCCACTTTGGATCGGCTAATGGGCGCGGGGCACTTCGTTTTCGGCGTCGGAGTCGGTGGTGAATTTCCGCCCGAGTACGAAGCGTGCGGCGTTCCGCTCAAACAGCGCGGCGGACGCGCCAACGAAGGCATCCAAATCATCAAGCGGCTGTGGAGCGGCGAGCCGACCGAATATCGCGGGAAGTATTTCAGCTTCGGCAAAATCACGATGCTGCCGAAACCGCTGACGCCCGGTGGCCCACCGATTTGGGTCGGAGGCCGTGCCGGGTCCGCGCTGCGGCGCGCCGCTTGGCGACGGATGGATGCCCTATGTGGTTACGCCGAAACGGGTCTCCGAGGGCCTCGAAGTCACGTTGCCTTCACCGGGCCGGTCAGCGATCCGCTTGCGCAGCTCACGTACTTCTCTCGGCGTCGATCTGATCTGCCGTCGTTCGGAGCGAAGCGCGCAACTCGATCAATTCGCCAAGGAGGTTATTCCGCTGCTGCGAGCGTAACGTTCCCTACGCGAGCTCGATTGCGAAACCGCTCGGCTTGGTGACCCGTCCGACGATGCAGGCGTCGCCGACGCCCGCACGATGCATCGCGGCCACGAGGCTTATCGCGTCGCGATCCGGCGCCGCGATCAGAAGTCCCCCGGAGGTTTGCGGATCGAATGCGATCGCGATCATCTCGTCGGAGATTTCTTCCGGGATCTTCGTGCGCGGAGCATAAAATTCGCGATTGCGGGCGCCACCGCCCGGAATCATGCCCTCGCGGCAGCATTCGAGCGCGCCCGCCAGCAGCGGCAGATCGGATTCCTCGAACACGATGGTGACTCCGCTTCCATCCGCCATTTTGGAGGAATGTCCTACCAGGCCGAAGCCGGTGACGTCGGTGGCGGCGTGGACCTCGAACTGCAGCATCACCTCGGCGGCGCGCGCGTTGAGTTGCACCATCGCCGCGACTGCGGAGTCGTAATACTCGGGTGCGAGGCGATCGCGTTTGAACGCCGTCATCAAAACGCCGGTGCCAAGCGGCTTGGTGAGGATCAGCGCATCGCCGACTTGCGCGCCGACGTTGCGAATCACGCGGCGCGGATCGATCACTCCGGTGACCGCCATCCCGTACTTCACTTCTTCGTCAGCGACGCTGTGCCCGCCGACGACTAACGCGCCGGCCTCTTTCGCCTTTTCAGAGCCTCCGCGAAGGACTTCATGCAACATCTCGCGCGGAAGACCCGACTGCGGCCAGCATACGAGGTTGAGCGCGGTAATCGGGCGCCCGCCCATCGCATACACGTCGGACATCGCGTTAGCCGCCGCGATCTGTCCGTAAGTGAATGGGTCATCGACGACGGGCGTGAAAAAATCGACGGTGCTGACGATCGCGAGATCGTCGCGCACACGATACACACCCGCGTCGTCGCCGGTTGAGATCCCGACGAGCAAATTGGGGTCGCCGCTCAGTTCGAGCCGCGCCAGAACCGCGCTAAGGTCCTCCGGACCTAATTTGCCGGCTCAACCCGCAGCTTTGCAGCGCGCGGTCAGACGAATCAGTTCGCTCCGGCTCGCGTTGCTATTTTTCTTTTCCGCCATAGGCATTTCTAAACTATGCCGATGGCGTGCGATGCTTCAACGGCGCACACCCTCACCCCCAGGGCCACATCCAATGTCGCCTTGGGACCTCTCCCAACAATCGCCTGGCGGCTTCGCCGC
>JBGPMZ010000164.1:0-6089 GCA_041487255.1 Binataceae bacterium (SeqCode)
CTGGTGCCGCTGGTGGGAATCACTTCCGGACGGTGTTACGCGGGCAACGCATCGCTACTGGGAATCTGCGACGTGGTCATCGCAACCAAAGGCTCTAACATCGGACTGGGCGGCCCCGCGATGATCGAGGGCGGCGGTCTCGGCATTTTTCGCCCCGAAGAAATCGGGCCGCTCGACGTGCAGACGCGCAACGGCGTCGTCGATGTCGCGGTCGAGGACGAAGCCGAGGCCACGCGGATCGCGAAAAAGTATCTGTCGTATTTCCAGGGATCGATCGGCGAGTGGAATTGCTCCGATCAGCGGTTGCTACGCGGAATCATTCCAGAGAATCGCTTGCGCGTGTACGACATCCGCTCGGTGATTCATACGATCGCCGACACCGATTCAGTGCTCGAGCTGCGCCCGCATTTTGGCCACGGGATGATCACCGCGTTCATTCGCATCGAGGGGCATCCGTTCGGCATCGTCGCCAACAACCCGATGCATCTGGCCGGCGCGATCGACAGCGACGGCTCCGACAAGGGCGCGCACTTCATCCAGCTATGCGACGCCTTCGACATCCCGCTGATTTTCCTGTGCGACACGCCCGGCATCATGGTCGGCCCCGAGATCGAAAAGACCGCGCTGGTGCGGCATTCGTCGAGGCTGTTTGTCACCGCGGCGAATGCCACCGTCCCCTACTTCACGATCGTTTTGCGCAAGGCCTACGGCCTCGGCGGAATCGCGATGGCGGCCGGCGCATACGATGCCGCGGTCTTCACAGTGGCATGGCCAACCGGCGAGTTCGGTCCGATGGGACTCGAAGGAGCGGTGAAGCTCGGCTATCGCAACGAACTGGCCGCGATCAACGATCCGTCGGAGCGCAAGACGCGCTTCGATGAGATGGTCGCGTCGATGTACCAACGCGGCAAGGCGCTCAACAACGCCTCGCACTTCAGCATCGACGACGTGATCGATCCCGCCGAGACGCGGAAATGGATCGCCTCGGGACTGCGCTCCACTCCTAAGCCTCCACCGCGTAGCGGCAAGAAGCATCCTTACATCGATACGTGGTGAGGCGCGCCGCAGCTAAGCGGCAACCTCCGAGAGCGTCAGCATGAATTTTCCCGCGGGCGTGCGCGGCAGGTCAGCGACGCGTTCGAACTCGATCGAAACGCGCGGGCCAAGATGAGGCATCAGGCTCGCGCGAATTTCGCTTTCGATCGTCGGCGGGAGCGGATTTTCCGCCACATACCTAATCACCACGCGTTCGAACGTTTTCTGTACGATCTGGAACTTCTCAATCTCGGCCACTTCCGCCACCACATTCACGAGGTCCCAGGTCGCGAGCAACTTTCCGTCGATGCCGCGGAAGAGATTCATGCCCCGCCCAACAACGCGGTCTATTAGAGGCAACGTCCGTCCGCACGAGCAGACGCCGGCGGCGGCGATCGCGTAGTCACCGATGTCATAGCGTACCAGCGGCATCAGGTGGTTTTCGAGCGTGGTCACCAGAACTCTGCCGACCCGGCCGGGAGCGACAGCGCGCCCGGTCTCGTCGACGAGTTCGATGAATACGTGCTCCGCATTTTGATGGAAGCTGCCGCTTGGGCATTCCCAAGCCAGGAACGCCTCGGTTGATCCGTAGTTGGAGGATATCTCCACGCCGAGTTCGCGCCGAGCTCGCTCCCGCAGTGAGTCTTCCAGCACTTCCGCTCCTGAAAAGACTCGCCGCAGTGAAGGAAGACGGAGCTTCGCGCTCTCAAACATTCTCAAAAGCCCGTCCAACACCGACGGGTAGGCGTAGATAAAGCGCGGATCTAATTTGGCGATGTCGGCGGCGAGTTGGCCCAGGTCGGTGGAGAACCTCATGAAGCGGACGCCGGAAAGGATGCGGCTGACGAATTGCGGATCTTCGAGTCCGTCCGGGCGCGCATTCAGGAAGCCATCCCCCACCAACCAGACCGAGCGCGAGAGCGGGTTCCATCCGCCGGCGCGCAGATAGCGGGCGCGCGCCGCAAAGCGGCCGCGCTGGTGGCGGCGATCGAAAAGAAACTCGGCGCGTGCCCCGGTGGTTCCGCTCGAGGTGCCTCGAAGGAGCCGCGCGCCCGGCCGGCAGACGGAGCTTGCGGAGTTGGCGAGCGATCGAATGTCGGACCGCGATAAGACCGGCAGTTGCGCGAAATCTTCGAGACGAAAACTCGCTCCCAAGCGGTCGGCGTAGAAGGGAATCCTCGCAGCGGCGGCCAATGTCGCCGCAAGCTGCACTTCGCGATAAGCGCTCAGTTGGCCGGCCGACCAATACTGCGAGCGCAGCAGTGCGGCGAACCGCGGCGCCGCATAGAGCAAGTTTACTAACGCACTCAAAGAAGTTTCGGCTCCTCGACGGACGCCGCGATTACGCCGTCATTCATTGCATCAGTCAAGCTCCAGTGCGTGCGCCTGGGCATCGGCCAAGCTCGCCTTCTCGTTTCGTTTGATCATTTGGGCCGCATCGTGGGAATAATCTCTCTGAAGCGGACTTTCAGGAGAATCGCCGTGATCAACTCTACCGAGGAAAAGTCAAACGTCGCGGGCGCCGAGCTCGTGATGATCAAGGGTGGTTCGGGCAAGCCCCTGCTCATCCTCCACGATGAATTGGGATATCCGGGCTGGATGACCTGGAACGAAACCCTCGCGCATGAGCGCACCCTGCTGATGCCATTGCAGCCCGCCTATGGGAAAACTCCGAAAATCGATTGGATTATGAACTATCGCGACCTTGCCGGTTTCTACTCGCAGGTGTTGCGCGAGATGAGACTCGATCCAATCGACGTCATCGGATTCTCCGCCGGCGGGTATGCCGCGGCCGAGATGGTCGCCGCCGATCCGCACATCTTCTCGAAGATGGTGCTGGTCGCGCCGATGGGGCTTAGGCCCGCGCAGGGCGAAATCTTTGACATCTTTCCGATCACGATTCGCACTCATCTGCGCGCGACGGTAGCGGATCCATTCAAGACGCCTGAGTTCGCCAAACTCTACGGCGGCGAGATGACGCCCGTGCAGTTCGAAATGTTCGAGGAAGCACGGGCCGAGGCGGCGCGCATCGGATGGGAACCCTACATGCACAACCCCAGCCTTCCCCATCTGCTGCACGGGACTAAAACGCCGACCCTGCTGGTGTGGGGTACCGCCGACAAGGTTGTCCCGCGCGCCTGCATCGACGCTTACAAGAAGGCAATTCCCGAAGCACAGATCGCGTTGATCAATGACGTGGGACATCGGCCGGAGATTGAAAATTCGGCCGAGTTCGAACGCGTCGTCACAAAATTTCTGGCTGCATAGCGACACGCAGGAGCGGTCTCATATGAAACTAGGATATTTCACCGAACGTCCGGTCCGATGGGTTCCCGAAGAGGTGATCCTGAAAAACGGCGCGCACTTCGCGGTCTCGAACAGCTACTTCGACCGCGAGAAGGCGGCCGAAGACTACAATTATTACATCGACGAGAATCTCTACGCCGAGGAACTCGGCTTCGACATCGTCGCGCTCAACGAGCATCACGGCAATCCATTCTGCATGGGTAGCGTGATGAACGTCGAGGCCGCTATCCTCGCGCGCCTGACCAAGAAGGCACACATCCTGCTGATCGGAAATCCGCTGCCGGTCCTGAAGCATCCGCTGCGAATGGCGGAGGAACTCGCCGAGATCGATCTGATCTCGCGCGGGCGGCTCATTACCGGCTGGGTGCGCGGCGCGGGCAGCGAGCAGTTCTTCAACAACGCCAATCCCGCATACAACCGCGAGTACTTCGAGGAGGCCCACGACTTCATCGTGCAGGCTTGGACCAGGCCCGGACCGTGGCGCTATGAGGGCAAGCATTTTCACTATCGCCACGTGAACCCGTGGGCGCTGCCTTATCAGAAGCCGCATCCGCAGATGTGGATTCCGGGCACCCTCAGTCCCGAGACTATCCGTTGGTGTGCCCAGCATTCGTATCCGTACTTCGGCTTGGGCACCGCGCTCCCCGCCACTTGCGACATGTGGGACCTGTACGCCGATGAGGCGCTCAAGCACGGTTACGAAGCCGGCTCGGAAAACTTCGGCTACCTGTTGCCGACGTTCGTCGCCGAGACCGATGAGAAGGCGCAGGAACTCGGCCAGGGATTCCTGTTCGGCGGCGGGCAGAACACCTTCGCACGCGTCGAGCATACGTTACCTCCGGGTTACAACTCGAAAGAAGCGATTCAGCGCCTTGCGAAACAGCCGCAGGGAAGCTGGCTCGGCATCAGCGGCGACAAGCTGCGCGGCCAAGTCGAAGATCTCGAGATCGATCCGGTCAAGATCCGTCAGAAGCTAATCCCTGGTTATCAGAAGGCGCAGAAGAACCTGCAGTTCATGATTGGCAGCCCCAAAACCGTCATTCCAAAGATGAAGGCGATCCTGACTACGTTGCGGCCCGGCTCGCTGATCGTTTTCAACGTCCAGGGACCGGTGAGCAACAAGGATCGCCAGACCAGCATGCGGCTCATTGCGCAGGAAGTAATGCCTGCGCTGAAGGAGTATGCGGACTCGATCGGCCTCGTCGACGCGCTTACCAAAGTTCCAGGCAAGACCAAGGCGCGCGCGGGCGTGAAACGGGATCCCGTGTCGGATCGCGGACTGCTCAAGGAACTGGGACTCGTCTAAGCGATGAGGCTCAAGGACAAAGTCGCGCTCATCACCGGCGCGGGCTCCGGGATGGGCCGGGCGACAGCGGTACTCTTCGCGCGCGAAGGCGCCAAGGTCGCCGTCGTCGACATCAACGCGGCGGGCGCCGAGGATACGGTGCGTCGGATCGCGAGCGCGGGTGGCGAGGCGATCGCGATCCGCGCGGATGTCTCCAATTCAGAAGATGCGAGTTCGATGGTGGCGGGCGCGGTCGCGAAATTCGGCGGGCTCGACATCATCTACAACAACGCCGGCATCGAGGGCGAAGGCCGCTTCACCGCCGAGGTTACCGAGGAGCAGTTCGATCGCGTCATCGCGATCAACCTTCGCGGCGTATGGCTCGGCATGAAGTACGCGCTGCCCGAGCTGGTGAAACGGGGCGGGGGCGCCGTAATCAGCACGGCATCGATTGCCGGACTCATCGGGCTGCGAGGCTCAGTAGCCTACAGCGCGGCGAAGGCCGGTGTGATCGGAATGACGCGGGTGGTGGCGATCGAGTACGGTCGTTACAACATCCGCGCCAATTGCATCTGCCCCGGATTCATCCATACCGAGATGGCGGACCGCGTCTCGGGCGGCGAAGGTTTTTCGCCGGAACAAACCAGGCGCCTGTCGGTGTTCGGACGCTTCGGGGAGCCTGAGGAAATCGCGCAGACGGCATTGTTCCTCGCGAGCGACGATTGTAAATTCGCCACCGGCCAGCCGTTCGTCATCGATGGTGGATGGAGCGCGAAGTAGCCGCAGTCTTTCGCCTGCTTTCCTAAATCATCATTTTCGGCAAGACTTGCTGACGGAATGCGATGTCCGAAGTGCAGCACTGAAAACCCGGCGAATTCGAAATTCTGCGCCGAATGCGGCGCCAAGCTCGACTTCCGATGTCCCTCCTGCGGGGCGGAAAATCCGCCTGACGCAAAATTCTGCACCCAATGCGGCACGCAGCTAAGTGCGGCTGGGGCGCTGCCGGCGCCGGGACCTGTTCCACTCGTGCCGGAGAATCGATCCGGCCCAATTCTGACCGAACGCCTTGCTCTCGATGCGGCCACGCTTCCCGAGGGAGAGCGCAAGACAGTCACCTCGCTGTTCGCCGACATCAAGGGATCGATGGACCTGATGGAAGATCTGGATCCCGAACAAGCGCGCGCGCTGATCGATCCGGCATTGCGCATCATGATCGACGCGGTCCATCGCTATGACGGGTACATCGTGCAGTCCACCGGCGATGGCATTTTCGCGCTGTTCGGCGCGCCCGTCGCGCATGAGGATCATCCGCATCGCGCGCTGCTCGCCGCTCTGAAGATGCAAGACGAGTTGCGGCGTTACTCGGCGCGGTTGCGCGAGGCCGGCGATTCGCCGATCGAAGTGCGTATCGGCGCCAACACCGGCGAGGCCGTAGTGCGTAACATCAGAACCGGCGAGCTTC
>JBGPMZ010000165.1:0-6075 GCA_041487255.1 Binataceae bacterium (SeqCode)
GCAACGAGCGCATCAAGCTGTCGGTGCATCGGCTGATCGTCGCGCGCAAGGCGTAGGAAATCAGACAAAACACCAAGGCACCAAGACACCAAGTTCGGACACGTGGAACTCCCTCTGCAGGCGCAGGATCAAGGCTTCGCGGCAGATCAGAAAGACTCAGAATCAGATGCGGGCCGCAGCGTCCCTGTCAGGAATTCTCATTGATGATTTCTAACAGGGCCTCTGAGGCCCGCATCCGACTCCGCTGGCACGATCACTTGATCCTGCGCCTACGAATGGAGTTCCACTTGTCCGAACTTGGTGTCTTGGTGCCTTGGTGTTTTGTCTGAGTTCCTACGCCTTGCGCGCGACGATCAGCCGATGCACCGACAGCTTGATGCGCTCGTTGCGCTCGACCACGATCGGCTGACCCTCGAGGATGTGGCGCGCGCGCAGCCGGGTCGTCCACCCGAGGTGGCGCGTGATCGGATTCATCATCGCCACCAGCGCATACAGGAGGGGATTCTCGCTGCCGAAGTGATTGATGATCACGATGCGCCCGCCGGGCTTACATACGCGGATCATCTCGCGCATCATCTTCACCGGATCTGGCACCACCGTCATCACATGGAAGGTCGTCACGTCGTCGAAGCTTTCGTCGGGGAAGTCGAGGTTGAGCGCGTCGCCCTGCTTGAGCTCGATGTTGGCCATCTTGTTCTCGCGGACCTTCTTCTCGGCCTGCGCAAGCATGTCTGCGGAGGGATCGATCCCGACTACGTGGACATAGGGCGGATAGCCATCGAGTGAGATGCCGGTGCCGACTCCGACTTCGAGCACGCGCTGATTGGGCCGCAGCTTGAGGCTATCGATGACGGAATGCTCGCTGTCGGCGAACATCCTGCCAAAAATCGAATCGTAGATTACCGCGAGGTCAGAATAGACCTTGCTCTCGTGCGGTTCGCCCATCGCTCTTCCCCAAAAGTCAGGTTATGCGGGAGGGAGGTGCGAAAGGCCCCAGCTTTTCCGCCCCGCCAATATGTTCAGGCGGCCGCGTTAATTCCTCGAGCGAGCTGACGTTTCGCCGAAGTGATATCGCGTTTGCGAAACCGCCATTGCCGGCCCTTCTTGAATGCGGGCAGGATGTTGCGGCGCGCGAACTCGTTCACCGTGTCAGGGCTAATATCGAGGAGGAACGCAACCTCACGCGAATTCAGAAGGATGTCGTCTCTATCGGCCATCGTCAGTTCAACGTGACGGCTTGGAGCAAGCCGCCCTGGTTGAATCGCTTCTACTAATACGTGCCTCTCCGCGCTGTCAAGTTTAGTTGGCCTAACATCCCGCGCCAACCCATTGGAAACCGGTTTTAGCACATTTCTCTCTTTTTCGGCTCGCCGTTGGGATTTAAGAATGGAGGTTCTGTTTGTACTCTTATAAGTAACTATAATTATCTTTTACCAGCTACTAGACGCTTATTGTGTTCAACCTGCGCTCGGAAATCAGGTAGTCATACCAAGCGCGGGTCACCACTATGCATGAAAAGAGGCCCGTCAGCACTCCAACGCACAAAGTGACGGCGAATCCTTTCACCGGGCCGGTCCCACCATAGAGAAAAAGAATCACTCCCGCCATGAAGGTGGAGATGTTCGAATCGCGGATCGCGTCCCATGCGCGTTGGTAGCCGAGCTTGACCGCCTCGCGTGGAGTTTTGCCGTTGCGTAATTCCTCACGCATGCGCTCATTCACCAGCACGTTGGCGTCGACCGACATTCCCAGCGTGAGCACGATACCGGCTATGCCGGGCAAGGTGAGTGTCGCGCCGAGCGCCGCCATCATGCACAACAGCAGCAGGATGTTCAGGGTGAGGCCGAAGTCCGCAAGGATCCCGGCGCGGTCGTAGTATACCGCCATGAAGACCAGCACGAATGCGGCGCCGACGATAAACGAAATCGCGCCCGCGCGAATCGAGTCGCGTCCCAGCGATGGGCCGACGGTGCGCTCTTCCTCGAACTCGATCGGCGCAGGCAGCGCGCCCGATTTGAGCACGATCACGAGGCTGTGCGCCTCCTGTAGCGAAAAGCGTCCGGTGATTTGCACATGCCCGCCGGGGATGCGTTCCTTGATGACGGGGTCGGAGTAAACGGTGTTGTCGAGCGCGATGACGAGTTTGCGTCCGACGTTTTCCGAGGTCAGCGTGTCGAAGATTTGCGCCCCGCGGGCGTCGAGCTCGACGCTGACGTAATTGCCCTCGAACCTGCCGCCCGGACGCACCCGCGCGTCGGTGACGACATCACCTTGCATCAGGACTTGCTTCTCGACCAGGTACGGTTGACGCCCGCCCGACTGCGATATTCCGTAAAGGATCTCGTCGCCGGGAGGGGGGCCGTCCTTGATCGCATCGGCAACGCTATGCTGGTCGTCCTCGAGCTTGAACTCGAGCACCGCCGTCTTGCCGATGAGATTCTTGGCCTCCTGCGGGTCCTGGATGCCGGGAAGCTGTACGAGAATTTCGTTCTCGCCTTCTTTGACCACCGTGGTCTCACGCACGCCCAGCTGATCGATTCGATTGCGGATGGTCTCCAGCGCCTGGTCCATCGCATTGGATTTGATTTGGCTGACCTGCATCGGCTTGAACTTGACGATGTAGGCGGGCGCGCCGCCCTCAGTGCTGCCTGAAGAAATCGTCAGGTCGGGAAAGGTCTTCGCGACAATGTCGTTGAACGCGGAAGCATCGGCGCTGCCCTTGAGGGCGACCACCAAGGCTCCCGCTGCATCCTGGGTGATATCTGCGTCGATCTTGTCGGCCTTGAGTTCCTTCTTGAGATCGTCGCCACGCCGCTTCAGCTGCGTCTTGACCGCGTCCTCGAGCTTGACCGACATCAGCAGATGAGTGCCGCCCTGCAGGTCGAGACCCAACTGAATCTTCGAACCAGGCATCCAGTTCTTCAGTTGCTCCGGCAGCTCGAAGTTGGCGCTGGGCAGTAGCAGCACCACGGAAACGACCACCAGCACCGCCGCCAGGTAAAGCCGACTGCGTCCACTGCTGCCGGTGAAGTGGAGATAGAGAAACGCCACTATCAGCGAGAGCAGAACTAACACGGGAGCGAAATTTTGATTTGCTGATTCCACCTGAAATCCCTAACGCCTGTACTTTGTCATTCTGAAGCGAGCGGCACGCGAAGCTGAAGAATCTCGGATACGCCTACCTGTCGAATGTCGCTTCAGCACCCGCATACACTATCGCCGGAGCGCGTTCTTCGAATGCTGAAGTTGCATTCGATAGAGTGCCTCTTCCGAGATTCTTCGGCTTCGCCTCCGGCTGCCTCAGAATGACAAGAGAAGACGGCGCCCCGCATTTGTTCGCAACTCCCACTAAGGTTTCGGAGTCGCCGTCTTGCCGTAGGCGGAAGGACCCGAGATCTGCGTCCTTTCGACCTTGACCTTGACGTTGGGTGCGATTTCCATCGTCACCACCTTGTCGCCCAGCTCGGTGATTCTACCGATCAGACCGCCGGTGGTTACGACCTCGTCATTTTTCTTGAGCGCGCCCAGCATCTTGGTATGTTGGGAGGCCTTCTGGGTCTGCGGGCGGATGATGAGAAAATAGAAAATCGCGATGATGCCGACGATCGGCGCCATCTGGATGAGCGTGCCATACTCCGAACCTTGCGCGCCGGCTGCAACCCCTTGCGCCCAGGCAGTTCCCTCGAACAACGACCACATCAACTTTCGTCCCCTAGCAGGGTGTTGAGCAATGCCCAAACCCGACAATCTGCGTTCTCATTCAACACCCTGGATCTGAATTTGTCTGTCCTTCCTTCATCTTCTCTCCCTACTGGGAGAGATAAGAGTGAGGGCGCGGGCTATTGAAGATACTCTTCAATGGCCCGGCGAAGGTTCCTCGATTTCGTTCGCGGCCAGCTTCGTAAGCCTGGTGTCCGCGAAGGATTTGAAGGTGCCCGATGCGATAGCAGCTTGGGCTGCCCGCATCAAGCGCCGATAAAAGTACAGATTATGCTCCGTCAGCGCGCGCGCCGCGAGTATCTCGCCGGACATATATAGATGACGGATATAGGCGCGGGTGAAGGTCCGGCACGGGCGGCAATCGCAATCGGGGTCGAGCGGCTGAGCATCCCGCGCATATTCCGCGCGCTTGATGGAGATACGGCCGGCGCTCGTGAACGCACTCCCGTTGCGGGCGTTGCGGGTCGGCAGCACGCAATCGAACATGTCGTAGCCCATCCCGATGCAGGCGATGAGGTCTGCGGGCGTGCCCACCCCCATTAGATAGTGCGGCTTGCCATCGGGAAGATGCGACGCCGACAGCGCCGCCATTTCGCGCATAGCAGCCTTCGGCTCGCCGACCGAAAGACCTCCGGTGGCGAAACCATCGAAGGGTAATGCCGTGATCTGCCGCGCGCTCAGTTCGCGCAAGTCGGCATAGACGCTACCCTGCACGATCCCGAACAGCGCCTGAGTTGGGCTCTGCCGCGCGCGAAGACTGCGCTCGGCCCATCGCGCGGTCATTTCGAGGGAGCTGCGCGCGCGATTGCGATCGGCGGGAAAGGGCGTGCACTCGTCCAGCGCCATCATGATGTCGGCGCCGAGCCGCTCCTGAATTTGCACCGCGCTTTCGGGCGTGAACAGCAGCGGCGCGCCATCGAGATGCGACCGGAACCGAATCCCCTCCTCGCTGATGGAATTAATCTTCGCGAGGCTCATAGCCTGGTAGCCGCCCGAGTCGGTCAGCACCGCACCGGGAAATCCCATGAACTTCGCGATCCCGCCCATCTCACCGACCAGCTCCTGCCCCGGCCGGACCGCGAGATGGTAGGCGTTCGACAGAATCAGCCGATAGCCCATGTTCCATAGCTCGTCCGGCGACATCGCCTTAACCGCGGCCTGCGTGCCGACCGGCATGAAGCATGGCGTCTCGATCTCACCATGCGCGGTGACGAGACGACCGGCCCGCGCGAGGCCATCGCGTGAACTGATTTGGAATTGGATCGGCGCGGTGCTCACAAAATCAACGTCGGATACGAGAATCTCTGGCGACCCTTCTGGGGTAGGGGGCGTTCGCGAACGCCCCGTCGAATCCTGATCGCGCGAAGCGCATCCATTGTGTTTCTCGAAGGACCAAAGCCGGCGAAGATTCTCACGGGCCGTTCGCGAACGGCCCCTACCAGGAATCAGAACGATCGCTTTCACAATTTTGGTTTCCTCACAGGATCAGCATCGCGTCGCCGTAGCTGAGGAACCGATAGCGATGACGAATCGCGTCGCGATAGGCCGCAAGAATTTTGTCGCGCCCAGCCATCGCCATCACCAGCGCCAGCACCGTGGTGCGCGGCATATGGAAGTTGGTGATCATCGCGTCGACCAGCTTGAAGCGAACCCCCGGATGAATGAAGAGCCCGGTGAAACCCTCGGTATCTCCCGTCCTCGCATGCGATTCGAGCGTGCGCACGCTGCTGGTGCCGACCGCGATGATGCGGCCTCCGGTGCGTTTCGCATGCGCAATCGCCTCGATGGTCTCGGGCGGCATCACATACCATTCGGCTTCCATCGAATGCTGCTCGACCACATCGGAACGCAACGGCGCGAAGGTTCCCGGCCCGATGTGCAGCGTCACGAAGGCGCGTCTCACGCCCGCCTCGGCCAGCGCGCGGAAGACATCATCATTGAAATGCAACCCGGCGGTCGGTGCGGCGATCGCGCCCTCGTGCGCGGCATAGACGGTCTGGTAATCCTCGGTGTCGGCGGGATTTACCTCGCGAGTGATGTAGTGCGGCAGCGCCGGCTTTCCATGCTCGCGAATCAGATCATTGAGCGGCACCGAATTTTCGCTCGCGACAATCGCGCGACCGGGCCGTGCGTAACCCTGCACTACGATCGCGTGGCCGTCCTCGAGCAGCAGCCGCGTGCCCTCTTTCAATGGGCGATGCGCACGGACCATCGCCTGCCATGAACCCGGCCGCTCGGTCATCGGACGCACGAACAGAATCTCGACGCGCCCGCCCGATTCCTTATTGGCAAACATCCTCGCAGGCATAACGCGGGTGTCGTTGAGGATGAGCAGGTCGCCCTCGCGCAGATGGC
>JBGPMZ010000166.1:0-6071 GCA_041487255.1 Binataceae bacterium (SeqCode)
ACCCGGCTGGAATGTGTGTCGGTGCTGAGTCTCGGCGGCCCCTCGCTTACCGACAACGCGATGGAGTCCTCGTACTTGAGCTCGCGCGTCGGTCTCACGCTGTTAATTCGCGACGCCGGCCGCTTCCTCGCGGGAAAATCTACCCTTCAGCTGAGCGAAGCGCTGACGCGCGGCGCCGCGCCCGAAGTGACGCGCCTGATTGGCGCGATCGCCGGCCGCTTCGGCTATCTCGCGCTCGACCTCGCATATGCGGAGATGGTTCCGATCGCGGGTGCGGTAGGAGGGGCGGCGCTCAATGGATACTTCACCAACTTTTTCAACCAGATCGCCTACTACCATTTCGGCCTGCGCAGGTTGGAGCGGATCTATGGTCAGGAAGCGGTGCAGGATATCTATCGGGAGGAGATGCGGAGCTTGGATCGCTGAGACCTGACCTCGATCGAAATCGCACACCGCTGGCAACCGCGGGCACGGCGCGATAATACGGCACCATGCCCATCGATGCGGTTCCGCGCCACGCGGACACGGTCGTGATCGGCGCCGGCACCGCGGGTGCCGCAGTCGCCGCAATCCTTGCGGATCAATCCGATCAGTCGGTCGTACTGCTTGAGGCGGGCTCAGACTACGGGCCTCTCGCATCGGGACGATGGCCCGCAGACTTGACCGATGCCCGCGCGCTTCCCGACTCGCACAGTTGGGGCTACGACAGCGGCCGGCTTTTCGCACCGCGCGTAATAAAGTTCGAACGTGCGCGGGTGGTCGGAGGATGTTCGTCGCACAACGGATGCGCCGCGATCTGGGGGAGCAGGCTCGACTATGACGGATGGGCGGCGCTCGGAAATCCCGGCTGGTCGACCGACGAGCTGCTACCGATATTCCGTGCGGCGTCCGATCGCTTGCGCGTGCGAATCCCATCGAGCGCGGAAATCACGCCTTACCAGCAGGCGTGTCTCGATGCGGCCGTGAGCGCCGGAATACCGCGCGTCACCGATCTGAACAACCTGGACGAGAACCTCGGAATGGCGCCGAGTCCGGCAAATGTCGATCAGGGCATTCGCTGGAACTCCGCCTTTGCGTATCTCGATCCAGTTCGCGCGCGGCGCAACCTGACCATCGTCGGCGACGCGATGGTCGATCGGCTGATGCTCGATGCGCATCGAGCAGTACGCATCGTGTTGGCGGTGAACGGAACTCCACATGAGATCGAGGCCGGGCGCGTCGTTCTGGCGGCGGGCACATATGGCTCGCCCGTCATTCTTATGCGGTCCGGGATCGGAAACCCCGAAGAGTTGTCGGCCGCGGGCGTCCCGCCCATCCACAAGCTGCCGGGAGTCGGACGCAATCTGCACGACCATCCGCGAGTTTCGCTAATCTTCAAGGGTACACCCGAGTTGGTTAAGGCGACGCTTACTTTCGGAGCCGGCCATTGGATGCCGGAAGAGCAGACGATCGCAAAAGCGCGATCGTCGCGATGCGGCCCGGGTTTCGACCTGCACCTCTATCCGGTCGGCGGGTCGGGGGCTCATCAGCCGCGCGATTGGTATTGGACATTGGATGTCGCGTGTATGACTCCACGCTCGCGTGGATCGATGCGAATTCGGAGCGCTGACCCGCTAGCCGCTCCGATTATCGATCATCGCTACCTTTCCGATCCGGAGGGCGAAGATCTGCGGGTCTTGGCCGACGGACTCGAGCTCGCGCGGCAAATCGCCGCTCAGCATCCGTTGGCCGATCTAGTCGGCGAAGAACGCGCGCCCGGACGTGCTATCCGCCTGCGCTCCGAGATCGAGGAATTCATCAAGGCCAACGTCTCGCACTATTGCCATCCAGTGGGGACCTGCCGGATGGGACCTGCCGACGATCTCGATGCGGTGGTGGACGCCTCCGGGCGAATTCACGGTCTGGACAATGTATACGTCGCCGATGCTTCGATCATGCCCGTAATCCCGCGCGCCAACACCAACGTGCCCGCGCTGGTGATCGGCGAACGAGTCGCGCGCGAACTGGGGCAGCTGGACAGATTGACCTAACCCCTTTCCCCTTCCCTTTATAGGGAAGGGGAACCGGACGGAAAGACAAGTTCGAAAATTAACTGGCGGTTATCATGTCACGTCCGAACTCTTTGCTTCTCCCCTTCCCTAAAGGGAAGGGGTCGGGGGTTAGGTCTTTAACCTAATCGCGCGCGCGCCTCGTGGCTCTCCGCCGCCGCACGGAAGGCCGTCGCGGCGCGCTCGAACGTATCGAACACCACCAGGCCGCGCTGACGCGCCAACTCCTTGGCTCGCGCGACAATCGCCTCGACATGCGCGGGATGCAGGATGACCGCGAACGTCTTGGGGGTCGCCTTGGCGAACTCCGCGATGCGATCCAGCATCGTGGTCAGCTCGTCCTCATGCGTCGCCCACCTGGCGGCGCGAAATCCGGTGCCGACTTCCAGCACGATCGCATCGATGACCGGATCGCGATCGAGGATGCTCAGAATCTTGTCGAGGTTGCCCTGATGCACGCCGCCGCCGATGGTGCCGCCCGCGTCGAGCGGATTGCGATAGCTGCCGCCGATGATGTTGAAGAACGCCTTCAGCTCGTCGTACGAGGAATCCGATAGCGTGGGCACTTCGAGCTGCGCGCTCGCGAAGGTGTCGGTGATACCGACCGACTGCCCGCCGGTCATCGCCACCAGGCCCATCCTGCGCCCCTTCAGCTCGCGCCCGCGCGCGACCAGCTCGCCCGCATCGAGCATCGCATCAAGGTTGTCGACCGTTGCAGCGCCGCTCTGACGCACCGCCGCGGCCCACACCGCGGACGGCGTCGCGAGCGATCCGGTGTGCGAGAAGGTCGCGCGCGCACCCGCCTCGGTCACCCCACCCTTCCAAATCAGCACCGGCATTTTCTTCGCGGCGCGCCGCACACTCTCGAAGAAGCGCCGGCCGTCGCGAATACCTTCGATATACATTCCGAGCACGCGCGTCTTCGAATCGGCCGCCATCAGATCGATGTAGTCCGCGGCCTCCAAAATCAGCACGTTGCCGATCGACGCGGCCTTGTTCACCTTGATGCCGTGCGGAACCGCCTGCACCGCAAAGTTGATGGTGTGGGTCCCGCTTTGCGAGATGAAACACACATCGCCGGCGTCACCGACATGCTCATCGGGGAAATTGCACAGCCCAAATGCGGGACTATAGAGGCCCATGCAGTTGGGCCCGACCAGCGCGATGTCGGAGCCGAGCGCGGTCTCGCGCAACTGGCGCTCCAGTTGGATGCCCAGCTCCTCGGTAGTCTCGGAAAATCCCGACGTGAAAAATCCGATTGCGCCAACCTTGTTGGCGACGCAGTCCTTTAAGATGCGCGGCGCGACCTGGCGCGGCACCGCGCTCACCGCATAGTCGATGTGCTCGGTGATCTCGGCGAGGCTTTTTTTGTTCTCGATACCCATTGCTTCGATCGCGGGAATCTCGTTCGGATCGATTTGCACCGAGTAGAGCTTGCCGGTGAAGCGCTTGAGCGCGCGCAGCCACATGTAGCCGCCCATCTTCTTGTCGCCGATGACGACCGCGACCTTCGGCTCAAACGCGCGCTTGAGATTCTCGAAGCGCTCGGCATGACGCGGGTCGGCATTCGCGAGCGCGGGCGTGGGACCGAGGAGGATGCGCGCGTCGAGCGTCGTGATCCCGTTCGGATACGCGACGATCGGATTGAGATCCATCTCCTTGACCTCGGGCGTCGCGGCGGCGAACTCCGAGAGCTTCGCGATCGCGTCGGCGATCGCGTCGAGGTCGACCGCGGCGCCGCCGCGCACGCCTTGCAGCATCGCCGCACCGCGCAGGCTCAAGAGCATCGCGCGCGCTTCCTTGGTGTCGACGGGCGCCAGGCGCAGCGCGGTGTCCTTCAGCATCTCCACGAAAATCCCGCCGAGCCCCACCACGATCAGCGGACCGAAGCGCTCATCGCGCACGATGCCGGCGATCAGCTCGACCCCCGGTTTCGCCATCGGCTGCACCGCGACGCCCTCGAACCTCGCACCCGGCTGCTTCTTCGCGAGCGAATCGCGGATGCGGCCGAAGCCGGCGCGCACCTCGGCATCCGAGCGCAGGTTGAGCTCGACCCCGCCGACTTCGCTCTTGTGAGTCACCTCGGGCGACAATATTTTGAGCACGACCGGAAAGCCGATGCGCGCGGCGACGGTCGCCGCGTCGTCGGCGGTCGCAGCCCGCTCGGGAATCGCCGAGGGGATCCCGATCGCTTCGAGGATCTTCTTGGATTCAATTTCTGACAGCGCCGTGCGCCCCGCAGCGGTCGCATCGGCAATTATCTGATTTGCATTGGTAGGGTTCACATTCGAGGCGTATAGCAAACGCGTGAGGACATTTGAACCTTGAGCCGCATGACTAAAAAGCGCCCACGGGTTTTCGTTACGCGCGCGATTGCTCCTGACGCCATCGCGAAGCTGCGCAGGCACGCCGTCGTCGAGGTGTGGCCGCGAGACACGCCGCCACCATACGGGGAGCTGCGACGCCGCGCGCGCGAGGCTGATGCACTGCTTACGATGGTCACCGATCGTATCGATAGGGAGCTGATCGCATCGGCGCCCACGCTGCGGATCATCAGCAATCTCGCGGTCGGCCTAGACAATATTGACGTCACGGCCGCCACCGCAGCGGGAATCGCGGTCGGCCACACACCCGGCGTGCTGACCGAGGCGACTGCGGATCTCGCATTCGCACTGCTGATGGCGGCGGCGCGCCGAGTCGCTGAGGGCGATCGCGAGGTGCGCGCCGGCAAGTGGCAAACGTGGGGACCATCGGTGCTGCTCGGGCACGATGTCCATGGCGCAACGCTCGGCATCATCGGATGGGGGAAGATCGGCAGCGCGATGGCGCGGCGCGGCCTCGGATTCAACATGCGCGTGTTGTACGTGAGCCGATCGGCACGCGACCGCGAGTCAGTTCCCGGCGCGACGCGTGTGTCGATGAAGCGGCTGCTCCAGCAATCCGATTTCGTCTCGCTGCACGTTCCGCTGACGCCGCAGACGAAGCATCTGATCGGTGCGAAACAGCTCGCATTGATGAAGCCGGGCGCCATCCTGATTAACACCGCGCGCGGAGCGGTCATCGATCAGCGCGCGCTGTATCGATCGCTAAAGTCGGGGCATCTCGGGGGCGCGGGCCTCGATGTGACCGATCCCGAACCAATCGCGAAGACCGACCCGATCCTGAAGCTGGCGAATGTGGTGATCACGCCGCATATCGGAAGCGCGAGTCATATCAGTCGTAACAAAATGGCGGATATCGCTACCGACAACATCATCGCGGTGCTTCAGGACAGGCTGCCGCGATTTTGCGCGAATAGGGATGTTGTGCTCAGGACCCCGGCTTCTTGTCCCGGGCCCATCTGATGGTGCTGAGGATAAACAGGATGTCGGCGTTGCAGGTCACGACTCCAAGTGGCGAGAAGTCCCGGAGAATCTCCAGCTCTTCGTCGGTGACGCGATGCTGCTTGAGCAGTGCCGAATTGCTGAGGAAGTCCTGCCACACATCGCGCTGCGATCTGGGCTTAACCGATTTGAAGATCGAGGCCGCCATTCGGAGGATCATCTTCAGCCGCTAATGTCAGGGTCAGGCGACCGGCCGGGCGATGGCAGGGTAGGCGCACGGGCCTGAACCCCTGTCGATGTCGAAAGCGTTCGTTCTGATATCCATCAGCTGCTCCCGTTACGGACGCGTCGAGCACAACTGCAACGCGAAAAGTCGCTTGAATATTTGACTTTTGGAGTATTTAGTAAAGGTTTGTAGCTGTCAAGCAGAATGTTGCATGTTTGACTCTATTTAGACAATTCTACGTATATTATTTGGTGCAGCTTTGACACGATGTCGGCAAAATCAGGCGTCCTTCCACAGGTCTGAGTTTGGAACAATCATCAGTAAAAGCGGTCACTAAGTGGCTTTGTTTCCTCGTTTTCCCGAAGGATTCAAGTCACCTCGATCCGAGTCACATGCGCGCAACAGTCTGAGTGGGTTTGTTTCTGCATTTTTTCTTCGCACGCGCTCCGATCCCCAGAAGGCCTTATCAAAGCG
>JBGPMZ010000167.1:0-6064 GCA_041487255.1 Binataceae bacterium (SeqCode)
GGGGAAAACCACCATGATGCGCATCTTGACGGGATTTTTCCCCCCTACTTCGGGGCGCGCACTGATCGGCGGTCTCGACGTCGCGGAGCATTCGCTCGAAACCCGCCGCCGGGTCGGATACCTGCCCGAGAACATGGTTCTCTACCCCGATCTGAGCGTATCGGCCCTGCTGGAGTTCGCCGCGCGGGTGCGCGGGCTGGATTCCAAAACCACCCGCGATCGCATGGACTACGCGATCAAGATTTGCGGGCTTAGTGAAGTGCGCAAGAAACTGATCGGCAAGCTGTCGAAAGGATATCGTCAACGAGTCGGCATCGCGCAGGCAATTCTCGCCGATCCCGAAGTATTGATTCTCGACGAGCCTACGGTCGGGCTCGATCCGCGCCAGGTGGTAGAGATTCGCGATTTGATTCGTTCGCTCGCGGGGCGATCCACGGTTCTACTTTCGACCCACATCCTGCCCGAGGTCACGATGACGTGCCGTCGCGTCGTGATCATCGATAAGGGCCGGATCGTCGCGCAGGACACGCCCGAAAAGCTCACCGCAAAATTGCAAGGCAACGAACAGAGCATCATCACGGTCGCGGGGCCCAAAGATTTAGTGCAGCAGGCGCTGAGCGGCTTGGCGGGAGTGCAGAGGGTCGAGGAGCGCATGGGCGACGCGCCGCAAAACGGCGTCTGCAGTTTCGTGGCGTTCTCCGGCGGGCAAGGAGATCAGATTCGCGGTGCGATGGCCGCGGCCGTCGTGCAACATGGATGGACACTGCTCGAGATCAAGCCGGTTGCGCTCAGCCTCGAGGATCTTTTCATGCGCATCGTCACCAGTGAGGAGCGCCCGGCCGCGTGACATTAGTGGCGCCGAACACCGTGGCGATTTTTGAGGTAATCGATGGCTGATACTGCAGTAACGCTGGGAGCCGCCGCCACCCGCGAGGGAAGCGCCAGAGTCGGCGCGGCGCGAACCGGCTTTTCGTTCGGCAGGATGTTCGCGGTGATGCGCAAGGAACTGCGTTCCTACTTCGCGTTCCCGCTGGTCTACATCATCTCGGGAATCTTCCTGATGCTCTCGGGATGGTACGCGTACACCGATCTGAAATTCTTCACCACCATCTCGTTCTCGCGCGACATCATCCAGAACTACTGGAGCATGTTGCTGACCGATATCCGGCTTGGCCTTCTGCTGACGATTCCGTTCATCACGATGCGGCAGTTTGCCGAGGAGCGGAAGCTCGGAACCGTCGAGCTGCTCTACACTTATCCTTTGCGCGACAGCGAGATTCTCGGCGGGAAGTTCCTGGCCTCGGTCGTCATCTTCCTGATGATGCTCGGGCTTACGCTGCTGTATCCGATTTTCATTTACTCGATCCATACGTTTGCGCTGTTTCCGATGTTCGCCGGATATCTCGGCCTGGTGCTGCTCGGATGCGCATTCATCGCATGCGGGCTGTTCATTTCCTCGCTGTGCGAGAGCCAGGTGATCGCCGGCATCGCCACCATCGTGCTGTTGCTGTTCCTGTGGATTCTCAACTGGAACGAAGCGGCGTTCCAATCGGGCACTCTCGACATCCTTCGAATGTTATCGATCTTCGATCAGTTCAACGGTTTCGCCAAGGGCATCATCGAGTTGTACTCGGTAACCTATTTCATTTTCTTCACCGCCTTCTTCCTGTTTCTGACCATGCGCTCGATGGAGGCACGCAAGTGGACGGGAAGGAGATAAGCGGGGGGGCGCGCAGACGCGGACTGT
The DNA here is from genome assembly GCA_041487255.1 of Binataceae bacterium (SeqCode). Lineage (GTDB taxonomy): Bacteria > Desulfobacterota > Binatia > Binatales > Binataceae > DATGKG01. The sequence continues at coordinate 1,748 of JBGPMZ010000167.1, forward strand.
GGCTCAACTGGGTCGTGGTCCTCTACACGGCAGTGGCGCTGGCGGCCGTGTTTGGCATCGCAAACCTGATCATTTTCGATCACAACATCCGATGGGATCTGACGCCCAACAAGCGCTACTCGCTGTCTGACTTCGACAAGCGCGTCCTCGACGGTCTCAAGCACCCGGTCAAGGTAATGGCGTTCGTGCGCACCGAGGATGTTTCGTATCTGCAGCTCGCCGACCTGCTGTTCCAGGTCTCGGCCTACACGCCGCTGGTCACCTATCAGGTGATCGACGTGAACAAGGCGCCCGGACTCGCGCGGCAATACGGGGTGTCGACCTATGGCGAAGTTATCGTGGAGTCGGAGGGACGCCGCCGCGACTTCGACAACTCGCGCTCGGAACTCCTCATTCCTGCGCTGCTGCAGATTTCCCACGCCGGTAACAAGCACATCTACTTCACCGTCGGACACGGCGAGCGCGACCTGTTCGATACCGATCGTACGCTGGGCTATTCGCAATGGCGCGGGCTGCTGGAGCAGAACAACTATCAGATCGATAATGTGTCGCTCTTCGCGGGCGGCGTTCCCGAAGACGCGACCGTGGTCGTGGCGCTGGGACCGCGCAAGGATTTCCTTCCCGAAGAGCTGGTCTCGCTCGCGAAGTATCTCGCCAAGGGCGGACACTTCATCTCCTTCATCGATCCCTATGGCTCGCTAACCCTGGTGAAGTTCCTCAAGACCTACTACATGGATTTTCTCGATCAGGTAGTCGTCGATCCCGCTTATCGTCTGTCCGCCGGTGAAATCCTGACCACGCAGATCCCGCTATATTCCAGGGACAACCCGATGACTCGCGCGATGACTGCGCCCGCGGTGCTCTCGATGGCGCGTGGAATCGAGGTCACCGGCAAGGTTGGCGACAAGGCCCCCGACGGGTTGGTATTCGATCGTAGCAGCGATTTCCTGCGCTCCTCGCACGAGAGTTGGGCTTCGGGAGATTCCAAGGCAGTTACCACCGGCATCACCGAGTTCCAGTCGGGCCGCGATCTCAAAGGCCCGATCTCGGTCGGATGCGAAATCGACCTCGCGGTTAACGGCAATACTCATGTCCCGCTGCTGAACATGACGCGCATCGTGGGCTTCGGCAGCACCGCGTTTCCCTCCAACCAGTTCATCGAGATGCTGGGCAATCGCGATATGGCGGTGAGTGTGATGAACGAGATGGCGAACGATGAGATTCTCATCGCCAGCCGCGAACGTCTCAACTCGGGCGCGACCGCGGGTTTCTATGTGAGCGAACAGAACGCCGAAAACCTGAAGTACCTCGCCGCCTTCATCCAGCCATTGATACTGTTCATGATTGGCGCGGCAGTGTTCATGCGCAGGAGGTTCTTCGTTTGAGTCCCCGTAGCGCCATCATATTCACCGTCCTGATTGCGATCTTGCTGCCCTACTACTACTTCGTCGATCGGCCCGAGTTGCGGCTCAAGGAGCTCACGGCTTCGACCCAGGAGAGTCTGCTCGATCTGCCGGGCGGTATCGATTCGCTCACCGTGACGCGCGCCGACGAGAAAGTGCGTTACACGCGCCGCTCGGATGGCCAATACAAGGTAGTCGAGCCCGATGGCAAGTTCGTCCCGCAGGACCTGATGAAGGCTCTGACGGACCTGCTGGAGGGCGCCAAGACGGTCGAAGTAGTCTCGACCAATCCTGGTGACCTGGCGGAATTTGGACTCGACCGACCCAAAGGCGAGTTGATCCTCGAATCCTCATCGAAGAAGCAACCGATCAACATATTCTTCGGCAACGAGAACCCGACCCATACCGCGGTCTACGCGCGCATCGAGGGCAACCCGAAAGTCTTCCTGCTCGGAGCGAACCTGCAGTACTACCAGACCCTGTTGTTTCAGTGGATCGAGGGCAAGCAAGGCAAGAACGCCTAGCCGTCTCTCTTCTCTCTCCCATCGGGAGAGGGGTTTCAGAACGGACAAACCCAGGCCCGCGCGATTAACCAGGATCTAGCGCTCGTGATCGTCGTGACCGGCTTCGCTGATCTCGCGCATCTTCATCTCCAGGGCGGCCGCATCGACGATGCCTTTCTCGCGCAGCAGATTCTCCAACGCCCGTAAGAAGTAGGTGTAGTAGCCGTCGCCATCCTCGACCCATCCGTGAGCGCGCACTTTGTCAGCCTTGCCGATCTCTGAAATCAAATGAGTTCGAAACTCATCCCAGTTGCAGATGCCCGACTCGCTAAGCCGCACCGCCATCGCGAATGCGCGCGCCTCCCATGGCGCGCTGAAGGTAAGGTCGTTCTCGAGCGGGGTGCCTGAGAGCAACTCCTCGGGCTTCAGCATCTTCATGCGCGCGCCTTCACCAGCGCGACGCCGATCATCGAATCGCGGGTGACGAGTTCCGCGAGCTGCTCCTCGCTCATGCGTTCGGTGCCTGCGGGACGCCGCGGAATCACGAGGTAGCGCTGCTCGGCGCTGCTGTCCCATACGCGGACTTCGACTTTCTCGGGGACTTCGACGCCGAACTCCTTCAGCACTCCGCGCGGATCACGCACCGCGCGCGAGCGATAGGCGAAGCTCTTGTACCACACCGGCGGCAGCCCCAGGACCGGCCACGGATAGCATGAGCACAATGTACATACGACGAGGTTGTGCACCTTCGGTGTGTTCTCGACCGCGATAAGATGGCCGCCCTCGGGACCGCCATAACCGAGTTCGGCAACCGCTTTCGTAGCGTTTTCAAGCAGCCGCTTTCGGAAGGCCGGATCGGTCCATGCCTTGGCGACGACGCGCGCGCCGTTGCGGGGGCCAACTTTCGTCTCAAATAGGTCGACCACCGAATCGATCGCGGCCGAATCGATGAGGCCTTTTTCTTCGAGGATCGCTTCGAGCGCCTTCACGCGCAGCGCCGCGCCGGTCGGGACGGTGACGTGATTTCCGCTCATCGTTGCTTGCCTCGTTTCGATCGCGAGATCACGCTGTTTCTATTTTCCGGCTGCTTCGTATTCTTGGGATCCGCCTCGAGGTAGTCCTCCCACAAATCGATGCGCAGCGTGTCGCGCGCCGGCGCATCTTTGCCCCATAGCTCGCGCGCCGCGAAGGTGACTGAATAGACGTGCTGCGCGCGATCGCCCGCCTGATGCGCATTGCTGTCGGCGAAGACATAGACGCCCCAGTCGCGATGAATCACGCCACGCTTTCCTCGTACGTAGCGCGGGAGGCGCGTGTGCCCGGTGGGATTGAGGTTGCGCGCGACGACGCGATCGCCTTCGCAAAAACGCGCTCTGCTCCGCCTCGCGGCCGGCGCGGCGCCACGAAACTGATTCGCCGGTTGCGCGGGCGCGACCGGAGCGGCGCCGCATGCGATGAGTTCCTCGCGGGTGTCTTTCTTCTTCTCCACCAGCAGCGTCATCATCGCGCTCAGCCATCGCTCGTAGTAACTCGAACCGAGGTAGACCGGCGCGGGGATGCGCTCGATCGCGTGACGGAATTCGTCGATGTTGCGGAACTCGGGACTCGAGAGGCTGAGCCGGATGCCGAACATCCGCTTTTCCCATTCGGCATGAAACACCGGCTCGTCCTTTTCGATCTGAAGCGGACCGAAGCCGTCCATGCCGCCCATGTCATGCACGCCGTTCATCGCGGGACCTCGGGCGAATTATCATCGAGCACCATCGCGCGGGCAAGCGAGCCGCGCTTGAACAGGCTCGGATGTCTGATAGAAATGCCTCGCCGACATGACCGCCACCACCGACATCAGGCGCACGCAATGGCCTCGCGATCTGAAAGCGTTCGCGTTTCTTTCGGCGCTATGGGCGATCGCGTTGACAGCGAGAATCGTGATGCGCGAGGCCACGCTTTCGGCGATGTCACTTGAAGCAATCGGCCTCGGTATGCGATTTGAGGGCTTTGCCGCGGTGCTGGTATTGGCGGCGCAAGCGATGGCGATCTCCACGATGGCGATCGGGCTTGCGTCCGAAGGCAGATGGGGACTCTGGTTTGCCTTCCTCTACCTGTTCGAGGTCGTCATCAGCCGGCTGGTTTTCATGAGTTCCCACCTCAATGACTTCTCGCAGTTGCACAACGTGCGGACTTCGGGATTCCTGGGGATTGGATCGGTGCTGATCCTTTTGTATTTGTGGATTCGCGCGCGCGACCTGCTCTTCGAGAAGAGTCCGCGCGCGACAATCGATATCGTTCGGAGTTAGTATCGCCTCATGGGAGAGGTTGCGGCTTGAAGAAGCTCACTCGCTGATGAACTGATCGAGTCTCTGGAGAACGGACTCCATCGCGGTCAATACCTCGTGATTCCAGAAGCGAAC
>JBGPMZ010000168.1:0-6002 GCA_041487255.1 Binataceae bacterium (SeqCode)
AACGAGGCGGTGCTGAGCGAGATGCTCGGACTCTCCTCGGATCAGATCGCGAAGCTCTACTCCGAGGGCGTTCTGCTTCGCGCCGCCGAGCCCGCGAGCGCCGCCTCAGGAGGATGACGCGATGAAGCACGCGGGAGCCGCCGCCCTCGACGCTTTGGAACCCGTGCTCGAACAACTTCGCGCGATTGGCGGAGGCCTGAAGGAAACAAATCGCGGCACCTTCTATCGTGGCTCGAAGGCGTTCCTCCATTTTCACGAAGACCCGGCGGGAATGTTTGCCGACTTGAAAAAGGGCGCCGAGTTCGTGCGCTTGCCGGTCAACAATCGCGGCGAAATCGCCGCCCTGATTCGCGAGGCGAAGTCTGCTCTTAGCGATTAAACTCCCGCGACCTTCTTCGCATACGCCGAAACGGTTTTGAAATCGTACTCGCGGTAGGCCTGCAGCTTCTCCGCTTCGAATCCGCCCTCGGCATGCACGGCAAGCACTTCCTGGTAGCCGCCGTAATCCGACGACGTCAAATCGCTCACCAGATTGAGCAGCCGCAATCGCTTCTCCGCATCGAAGCCCTTGGCGCCGCCCATGTACTTGAGCACGTAGCCGCGAGTGGCCTCGCTGGTGAGATCCTCGTGCGCCGGCGCCGTCACCAGCAAGCCTCCGGCGAGGTCCTGCACGATTTGCACGGCCTGATGGTAGTTGTGCGCGAAGTGATACTTCGCGACGTTGGTGATCAGCGTGTTCGGCACCGCGACGCCTTCCTCGATGGTGCAAGTCGAAGCCGCATGCTCGATTAGCCCGCGCACCGTGGTGTGATACGCGGCCAGATGCGTGAGCTTGTCGCGCACGTGCGCCGCGCGCGAGATCCCGTTAGCCTCGGCGGCCGCGAATCCCGCACCCGCCAGCATTTCGAGCAGCGGCAGCTTGTACGACACCGCGGTGAAGCGGTGGAACCGCACGAAGGTCAGTGCAAGCAGCCCCGCGAAATCGATCTCGCCTTGCAGGAACACGCGCTCCTTCGGCACAAAAACGTTGTCGAACACCGTCAGCGTCTCCATCATCTTGTGGCGCGCCGTGATGGGATGCTCGAACTCGTTGTGCTGGTTGCCTCCGTGTGGGCTCGCGATCAGCTTTACGCCCGGAGTATTGACCGGCACCGCGAATGCCACCGCATAGGCTTTGTCCTCGGCCTTCATCGCGCGGGTCGGCAGCACGATGATCTCGTGGCTGTTGGGCGAGACCGAGGTGTGCACTTTCGCGCCGCTGACCACGATGCCGTCGGGACGCTCCTCGACGATGCGAACATAGTAGTCGGGATGATCCTGCTGCGTCGGGCCCAGCGAGCGATCGCCCTTGACGTCGGTCTGCGCGACGCACATCGCGAGGTCGTTATCGCGGCAATGCCGATAGAACTTACCAACTCGCTCCTGATACTCGGGCTTGCCCGCCTTCGCCATCCGATCCGCCGTCATCGTCAGCGCGTAGAGCGCATCGGTGCCGATCTCTTTGATGAGCACCACCAGCGTTTCGCCTTCGCGCGTCGCCGCCGCGATCAGATCGCTGCGCTTGCGCAAATCGTCGGCGTTGCGAGGGATGTGGTAGTAGCGGCTGTATTCGTGGCCGCCATCTTTCATGACCGCGAGGTCGCGATACTTCGGATCCTCGGCCATCTGGTAATCGAGCGCCGCGTGCTTCACCGCGAGGCCGATCACCGGATGCGCTGTTACATCGAGAACCTTCTCGCCGCGATAGAAAACCGTGCGCCCGTCGCGCAGCGAGCTTTTGTATTGTTCAGGAGTCTTTAGTCCCATCGTCGTTATGGATCCCTTCGCATGAATTGGCTTCGCGATTCACGGAGACTCGACTTGGCCGAGTGCGAAACGCCAATATAAGGGCGCGCCGCATTCGATGTCCATCTGTCAGCGGCGCATCATCGAGGCTCGAAGCGCAACCCTTTTCGAAACCACGCGGAGAAGACATGGCGAGTCCGAAAATGTTCGACCTGCAAGGCAAGGTCGCGGTGGTGACCGGTGGCAACGGCGGAATCGGGCGCGGCCTCGCGCTGGGGCTTGCGCAGGCTGGCGCATCGATCGCGATCCTCGCGCGCAACGAGAAAAAGAGCGGCGCTGTAGTCGAGGAGATCAAGCAGCTCGACGTTCCGGTGATCGCGGTGTCACTCGATGTCACGAAGCGAGCCGGCTTGCGCCCTGCGATGGAGGCGGTCGAAGCCAAGCTCGGACCCATCGACATCCTGGTTAACAATGCAGGCATCTCGGTGCAGCGCGGAACGCTCAAGCTTGAAGCCGAGGACTGGGACCGCGTGATCGAGACCAACCTCAACTCGGTGTTCCTGCTATCGCAAATCGCCGCGCAATCGATGGTGAAGCGCAAGCGCGGAAAGATCATCAACATCGCGAGCGAGTACTCGCGCTTCGGTTCCGGCGCGGTGCCGTCATATTCGGCGGCGAAGGGCGGCGTGGTACAGCTCACCAAATCGATGGCGATTGAACTGGCGCGCTCCAACGTTCAGGTCAACGCGATCGTTCCCGGATGGATCTGGACCGACATGACCATCGGGGTGAAGGGCACGCCCTTCTATGACGAGATCATCACGCGCACGCCGGCAGGCAGATTCGGCGAGGCGGAGGAGTTGGCGGGCGCCGCGGTGTTCCTCGCCTCGGAGGCGTCGAACTTCGTCACCGGCGAGGTGGTGTATGTCGACGGCGGCTTCGCCATCCGCTAAGGCACCCGCGGTCTGCTCGCGCTGGCGGTGGAGCATGATTTGCGCAACAGTCACCGCACCATGAAACGTCAAGTCGCGATCCTTTGCATGGTGTTGCTTTCCAGCGCCTGCTTCTCGGCGCGTCTTGCCACTGCCCAGGTCAACAGCCAGGCCGCGTCCGGGCTGAAGGAGGCGCTTACGACCGGCACTGCCGACGCGGTCAACCTGCTCGGAAAACCCGGCGGATTTTTTTCCAATCCCGCGGTCAAGATCCAGCTGCCGGAAAAGCTGCAGCTGGTCGATAAAGCCTTGCGCGGGATGGGCTACGGTCCCCAAATCGACAAATTCGTGCTGAGCATGAACAATGCCGCCGAGGCCGCGGCGCCCAAGGCCCAGCCGATCTTCGAAAACGCGATTCAGACCATGACGTTCACTGACGCCCAACGTATTCTTTCGCGCGGTGGTCATTCGGCGACTGACTATTTTCAGCGCAAGACCACGCCCGACCTGACGAAGGCGTTCACGCCGATCGTCAAGCAAACGATGGCGCAGAACTCGGTCACCAAACAGTACAACGACCTTATCGGCAAGTATCAATCGGGGCCGCTCGCGATGGGTGGGCTGCTGGGCGGCTCAACCGAGAGCCTCGACATCAATAGCTATGTGGTCGGCAAGAGTCTCGACGGCCTATTCTATGAGGTTGGGCAGGAGGAGCAGAAAATTCGCACCAACCCTGCCGCGCAAGTGACGCCGCTGCTGAAGCAAGTTTTCGGCGGTCTGCACTAAGATGATCTAGACTGGCTGCCTTCCTTCGACTTCTCTCCCTACTACTGGAGAGATAAGAGAGCGGGCTGGTGAGCCAACACGGAGGAATACAAAATGCCGACACATCCGATTCGTTTCGGAGTTCAAACTGGCCAGCAGGACGTCGCATGGGAGCGGATGCGCGACTTCTGGCAGAAGGCCGACGCCTGGGGTTACGACTCGTTATGGGCCTTCGATCACTTCTATCCGATCTTCGTTCCCGACCCGACCGGCCCATGCATGGAGAGCTGGACCCTGCTCGGCGCGCTCAGCCAGCACACCAAACGCGCGCGTATCGGCGCGCTGGTTAACGGCAACACCTATCGTAATCCGGCGCTGACCGCGAAGATGGCCGCGACGCTCGATCAGATAAGCGGCGGACGCCTCAACCTCGGGCTGGGCGCGGGATGGTTCGAGCATGAGCACCAGAGCCTCGGCTTCGATTTCAAGACGCTACCGGGGCGGCTGCAGGCGCTCGACGAGTCATGCCAGATCATCAAGGGGATGTTCACCCAGGACAAGACCACGTTGAAGGGCAAGCATTACAGCGTCGTCGATGCTGTGTGTAATCCGAAACCGATTCAGAAAAGTGTTCCGCTAATGATCGGCGGACACGGCGAGCGCGTACTGCTGAAGATCGTCGCCAAGCACGCCGATATGTGGAATATGGGCAATGCCGACGCGGCCGAGATGAAGCGGCTCATCGGGGTCATCGAGCGCCATGCCGATACGGTCGGACGCGACTCCGATCAAATCGAGAAAACCCTGATGCTCGCGATGTCCTACAATCCGCCCAAGCAGCGCGACGAGATGCTCACCGGGCTGGTCGCGATGATGAGCCAGACGACGCCGGAAAAGGCGCGCGATCGGATTATCATCGGCAACAAGCAGGAGTGTCTCGACAAAATCGAGGGCTTCGTGAAAGCGGGCGTGACCCATTTCATCTTCATGCAGATATGGCCGATGATCGCCGAAGACGAAGTGCAGGCATTCGCGGAGGAAGTGATTCCGGCATTTCGGAAATAGTGAACCGAATCGGTTTGCAAACAACGCCTCAACTTTGATTTTCTTTGTCTCGAATGATGTCCAATTGACCGATCGTTCAATACCCCGATGGCGACATCGGTGCGCAAGTCCAAAGTCGATGAGGTGAAGGCGAGATGCTGACCGGCTCACAATACAAGAAATCTCTGTTCGACGGCCGCGCGATATTTTTCGAGGGCGAGCGCATCGAAGATCTCCCGGGTCATCCGATTCTCGGACAATCGGTCGACCAGATCGCGCGCGGCTACGACCGCTGGTATCGGCCGGAAGCCGGCGCGCTCAACCCGCTGATGTCGATTCCGCATTCTGCCGAAGAATTGCGCGCGCGCATCAAACAGCAGCACGGCGCAGACATTCTTTCGCTTGTCACTTATCAATCGGTCATGACGCTGACGACCGCCGGCGCGCGCATCGACGCCAAGCTCCCCAAGTATCACGAGCGGATCAAGCACTACGTCGAGCAGGCGCAGAAAAACGATATCCGCACCACCGAATGCATCACTGATGCGAAGGGCAATCGTTCGCTGCCGCCCGCGCGGCAGGAAGATCCCGACGCCTACACCCATATCGTGGATCGGCGTGGCGACGACATTGTGATCCGCGGCGCGAAGTTGCACATCACGGCGGCGGCGCTCGGCCACGATCTGATGGTGATTCCGACCAAGGCGATGCATGCGGGCGAAGAAGCCTACGCCGTCGCGTGCATGGTCCCGGTGAACTCGCCGGGCGTGAAGATCATCAACACCACCTATGCGCCGCGGCATGCCGACACGCGCGACTTCCCGTTCTCCTCCAAAAACCACATGCCGGAAGGCTTCGTGATTTTCGATGACGTGGTGGTGCCGCGCGAGCGCGTGTTCCTCGATGGCGAGGTCGAGTACGCCGCGGTCTTCGCTCATTCGCTGGGGCTCTGGGAGCGGCTCGGCGGGCTGTCGGACCTCGCCGAGACGGCGGATCAGCTGGTCGGCTTCGCACAACTCATCGCCGAAGCCAACGGCCTCGCGCGCGAATCGCACGTGCGCGAAAAAATCTCCGAGATGATCATTCATGCGACTCTGGTGCGCGCGGCCCTCGAAGCCGCGATCGCCAACTGCGAAATCACCGCCGATGGCAGCGCGTTCCCCAACGAGCTCTACACCAACGCCGGCAAGTATCACGGCGCGGCCAACTACAGCCTGATGGTGCGTCATCTACACGATATCGGCGGCGGGTCGATTCTCACCGCGCCCTCGGTCTCGGACCTCGAGAGCGAGGCGACCGGCGCATTGGTGCGCAAGTACATGAGCACCGGCAAAGACGTCGACGGTGAATACCGAGTCCGGCTGTTTCACGCGATCCGGGACATGACGGCGGATGCCTTCGGCGGATGGCGCGCGGTGACGAATGTGCAGGCCGGTGGCGGTTTGTACGCACAGCGCATCGTGACGCGCCGGCACT
>JBGPMZ010000169.1:0-6000 GCA_041487255.1 Binataceae bacterium (SeqCode)
CAGCTCGCTTTTTCGACGCCGCTCGGCGGAGTGTCATCGATCGTAGAATCGAACCTCGGATTCAGTTTCCTGAAGGTGACGGATCGCCGCGGCGCCAGCTACGCGTCGCTTACTTCGGCCAAGGCGAAGATCGCGATGGTGCTGCTGGACTACAACCAGGAATACATCGTAAAGAACATGCTCAAGGGCCTCGCGAAGGAGGCCAAAATCAAGTTCACCAGAATGCCTGGAGAGAAGGCGCAAGCGTCATAGTCAGCGCGGCTTGCGCGCGTAGCGCGTCGGATCGGCTATGCCTGCGGCGCGAAACGCCTGTACGCGCTCGGCGCATTTGGTGCAGGTTCCACAATGGAGCGAGCCTCGAGGATTCGCGCATGAGAGCGTCAGCGCTAGTGGCAACGCCCTTCCCTTCCTGATCACATCAGATTTTTCAAGACCCCCGAACGGCGTCAGCACTCGCAGCGGAAGCTCCATCGCTAGTTTCACCACGCGCTCTACGGCGCGGAAAAACTCCGGGCGCGCGTCGGGAAATGGATTGCTCTCGAGCGGCGCCATTGCAACCGCGCCGATGCGATTGCGCGCGCAGAACATCGCGGCCTTGGTCAGCAGGCTGAGGTTGCGACCCGGAATGTAGTTCGAAGCGAGCGATGCGCGATAGCCCGGCACCTTGCCGCTCACGCTCCAGTGATCGCGCGTGATGTCGATGGTGGGAAAATCCAGCACCGCGACCGGTTCGATGTTGTCGCGTGCGAGAGCGGCGATGAATTTCCGCAATGTAGCGAGCTCGACGCGCTCCCATCGCAATCCGGCACGAACGTAGATCGGAAACACGTGGCGTCGCCGGCGAGCGAGCTCGGCCAGCAGAACCGAACTATCGAGGCCTCCGCTGGCGAGCACGGCGACCCGCGAGCGAACTGGCTTGATGACGAAAGTTTTCAGGCGCGATCCGGATTCAGTTTGCGAGCGAGGCGCGGATCGCCTTGACCATCGCGAGGTTGTCGGAGTGCCCGGTCTTCGACGCCGTAATGTGACCCTCGAGCGGGCGTCCGAGCAGATAGAGGTCGCCGATCAGGTCGAGCACCTTATGACGCGCGAACTCTTCCGGAAATCGCAGCTTGGTGTTCACGATTTTCTGATCGTCGACGATGATGGCGTTGTCGAGGCGCCCACCCATGGCGAGGCCCATCTGGTTCATCTGCGCGAAGTCACGAACGAAGCCGAAGGTTCGCGCGGGCGCGACTTCCTTGACGTAGGCCTCGGTCGAGGTGAGCTCGAAGTGCACCTTCTGCACCCCGATCGGCGCGGGGTAGTCGAGCGTGTAGTCGATGATCAGATGATCGGCGGGCTCGATGGTCATGAACTCGTCGCCCTTGCTGCGAACCGTGATGGGACTAGTTATGCGAATCGGCTGCACCGTCGCATCCTGATCCTTCACCCCAGCCTCGGCAATCTGGCGGCAGAACTCGGCGGCTGATCCGTCGAGCGCGGGAATTTCGTCATCGGTCTTGATCAGCAGATTGGTGATGCCGAAGCCGTGCAGGGCCGACATCAGATGCTCTACCGTGCGCACCGAGCGCGCGCCCGAAGCGAGCGTGGTGTTGTAGCCGGTGTCGGTGACGTTTTCGAGCTGCACTGGAATTTGCGTCTCGTCGGACAACGATGCGAATACGATTCCGAAGCCGGCGGGAGCGGGATGAAGGATCACGCCGGTGCGCAAGCCGGTGTGCAGTCCCTGGCCGCCGAACACGATCGAACGTGCGATGGTGCGTTGGCGCCGCGCTCCATAAATGGCGGGCGCGATCGCCGATGCGCCGTTCATCTCGCTTTGGCCGGCGATATTTCCCGCCACCGGGCCGTTATCGCCACCATCGAGCACGCGCGCGATCGCTGCGAGCAATCCGGTTACCGAAAACGGTTTCTGTAGGAAGTCCGCGGCGCCCAGCTTGGTCGCCGCCACGGCGTTCTGAATGTTCGCGTGGCCGGAGATCATGATGACCGCTACCGCCGGCCGTTCCGACTTGATGCGGCGCAGGAGCTCGATGCCGTCGATGTCGGGCATCCAGACGTCGAGCAGCACCACCGCGGGATGCTCGCGTTCGATCAGATCCATCACTTCGGGGGCGCGGCCGGTATCGAGGACGCGAAATCCCTCGTCGCTCAAAATCCCACGCAGTGACGACCTGATACGATCCTCATCATCCACCACCAGTATGGTCTCATTCACTATTCGGTACTCTCTCGGAAAGGCGCGTGGCGCGCGGTTAAATGGAAAAGGCGCTCGATGGAAATCCGAATTGTCGCTCAGCTCGCGGCCTTCGTGAATTGACGTTCCTTCACTGGAAACTCAAGTATGAATCTGCTACCACCGGGCGCATTATCTGCCACCCGCACAAAGCCGTGATGATCGGTCACAATAGCAGAAACTATCGCGAGACCCAGCCCGGTTCCCCCGTGCTTGGTCGAGAAATAGGGCTCGAAAATCCGCGTTCGTAGCGCGGGACTGATTCCCGGACCGTTATCGCCTACCTCCAGGACCACTACCCCGCTGGTGGAATCCAGGGACGTGCGCACCTCGACGCGAGGTCCACGGCCGTTGCGCGTGACCGTGGCGGTGGCCGAGACTGCGTTGTCGAGCAGGTTTACCAGCGCGCGCTTGAGCGATTCGCGATCGATCAGAATGCGCGGCAGTGAAGGCTCCAGCTCCACGACGAACTCCACGCCCGCATGCGCGGCCTGGAAACTCGCGACCGCCTCGGTCGCCAGCGCGTTCAGATCGCCGGGCACCGGATTGAGATGCGGCATCCGCGCAAAGGCGGAAAACTCGTTGACCAGGCGCTTGAGATCCTCGACCTCGCCGATAATGGTGCGGGTGCACTCCTCAAGCAGCGCGCTTTCGTCGAGCGCCGTGTCTCCGCTGAGGCGCGCGAGCCGCGGTCCGAGTTGACGGCGCAAGCGCTCGGCCGAGAGCTGGATCGGGGTGAGAGGATTCTTGATTTCATGCGCGATGCGGCGTGCGACCTCGCGCCACGCCTCCATCCTTTCAACCTTCGCGATCTGGCTGACATCCTCGAAGAACAGCACCGAGCCGAGGTTGGACCCCGCATCGTCGCTGAGCGGCGAGGCGCTGATCATCAGTTCGATTTCGCTCCCATCGGTTTCGATTTTGATCGAAGAACGATTTTCCAGCCGCGATGGAAACAGCGACAGAACCTCATCCAATGCGTGCACTAAAGCGGGGCGAAGCACGTCGCGATAGTTGCGTCCGATCGCATCGTCGATGCGCACTCCGAGCAGGCGCTCTGCGTGCGGATTAATCGCGGTCAGCCTGCCCTCAGGATTGAGACCAACCACCCCGGCCGAAACATTCCTGAGCAGCGTTTCGGTGTAGCGCCGGCGGCGTTCGAGTTCGGTCTGCGAGACCCGCAGGTCGGTAGTCATCTGATTGAACGAATCGACCAGCTGACCGATTTCATCGTCACCGACCGGATCGATCGTGTAGTCAAGATTGCCGACGGCTACGGCATGAGTGCCTGCTGCCAATTCGCTAATGGGGCCGGTGATGCCGCGCGCCAGATACATTCCGAACCAGCTCGCCAGCAGCACCACGACCAGCCCGATCAGCACCAGCGCAAGGATATAGCTGTTGAGAATCGGCTGTTTGAGAATTCGCAGTTGAAAGTAATCCTCAGCGGTGCGTGAAATGTTGGCCGCTCGCTTGGCCAGGCTTTTCGGCAGGAAGTAATCGACCACCACCGCGCCCACCACGTTGTCGCTGTCGGGACCAGAGAAAATCGGCGCGCTGCCCCGGATGACATCGGCGCTGCCGTAGGGATCGGTCCGCGTCGTCGCTTGCCCCTTCAATGTCTGCTCGAGGATTTGCGAATCAGGCGACACGCCGATGCCGGTCGGCGTCTTGGGACTGAGCGCCAGCAGCAGGAGCTTGCGATCCCTCGAGAACACCTCGATGGTGCCGAGGTTGTATTCCTGCTGCCGCTTCTCGATGAACTTCTTCAGATCCGCGCGGCGATCCGGCGCGAGCAATCCGTAACCCGCGGCTTGCTCCGCGATCGCGCGCGCAAAATGAGCTGCGTTGTTGGCGGAGTTGAGGTAGTACGTCTTCGCGATCTCGAGCGAATCGCTCATCACCCGCTCATACTCGGGGTTGAACCAGCTGTCGACGTCGGCGTGAAGAAACGCGCCGGAGACATAGAGCAGGAACGCGCTCGGCACCATCGCGACGGCGATAAATCCGAACACCAGGCGCACCTGGAATTTCGATCCGATGAGTCCGCGCCGCCGCTCGAACATCACTTTGGCGAGATTTCTTCCCACCAGGTAGAGCAACAAGCCGAGCAGCAGGAAGCTCAGGTTGAACAGACCGATGACGACGAGGTTGGAGCCGAGCGAGGTGTGCTTAGTGAGTGGAGGCAGCGCGGTCTGCGCGAAGACGAATGCTACCAGCGTGATCGTCGCGACCCCGACCGCGATGAGCTCGCGGCGGCGACGCTTCATTTCGACGCGTCGTTGTGCGATTTCCCGGACGTCATCGGCCATCGTTCAGCGCCTCAACACGGCGAAGATCAGACTCACTGCAATGCTTATCAGAATGCACGTCACGACGGGGAAATAGAAGGTGAAGTTACCGCGTCGGACATAGATGTCGCCGGGCAGACGGCCGACCCATGGCACCCCCGAAAAGAGCCATAGCAGCGCTCCGACGGCCGCGATGACGAGCCCCATCAAAATCAGCGATTTAGCCAAGGGCGCCATAAAGTTACATTTCTGATTCTACCCCAACCCGGAGGCCGCCCGAAGTTGCGCCAAACCACTCGGTCTCAGGTCGGGCGCGATGGAATCAGCGCAAAGCGCGACTTGAGCTTCAGGAACGGAGTCTCCAGGAAACGGTAAGAAGCGGCCGATATCGCAATGGTCAGTCCGAGCGCGCATAGCGCCGCGAAGGTGCTGCTGTAGACCCAATCGCCCGCGAACGGAAGCGGATGGGCCAAGGCCTTCACCACCGCTTCGAGCGCCACCATATGCCATATGTACAAACCGTAGGAAATCTTGCCGAAGTAAATCAGCGCACGACCAATGCGGCCGGTGGCGCTCAACTTCACTCCGAGGAATGCGGCCAGGATAGCTGCGCACCCGAGCGCCACCGCCGGATATCCGAAGAAAAGTGTGAGCGCGGAATTCGGACTCCAATATGGATCGCACAGCGCGGAGACAATCAGCATCGTCGACGAACCGACAGTCAAAAGCGCTACCCGTGTCACCGTGCGCGGGCGAAATGACCTGCCCATCGCCCAGACTCCGAGCAGAATTCCTCCCGCGAGGGGATCCAGGCGCGTCAGCGTGTTGGTCCAGACAAAAGATCCGGGTGCGCCTGCGATCCAGCAAAGCGTGCGCGCGACGACGCTGATCGCGATCATCACAAGTGCGGCACCGACGAGGGTCCGGGGCCGCCTGCCTCGAACGATGAGCGGCCATAAGAGATAGAACTGTTCTTCGAGCGAGATGCTCCACAGGTGCGACGCGATGAAGGTAGGCGTCCATCCCCACAGCGCGTTGGCGATATTTCCCGACAGCAGTACGAACAGAATCAACCACTTCGCTGCGATGTGGAATTGAGCGATCCAGATTCCTATCGATGCGAGGAAGAGCAGATACGCGAAGTACAGCGGCCAGATCCGAAGAATGCGGCGCAGGTAAAATCGGCGAACATTCAGTGTGCCGGTCACTTCCTGCTCGCGCATCAGAAGTTGCGTTATCAGGAAGGCGCTGAGCACGAAGAAGAGGTCGACGCCATATCCGCCACTCCAGGCCAGGATCGTCACCGCGCGGCCCATCAGAGTCTGATGCGTCTGCGGGAAGTAGTAGGCCGGCGTTTTCTGGAAGGCGTGCTGCAGGAACACCGCGAGGAACGCGAAGAACCTGAGCACATCGAGTTCGGGTAGGTAGAACCGTGACGCGGCCGCCGGGACGTGTTCCTGACCGCCAACA
>JBGPMZ010000170.1:0-5983 GCA_041487255.1 Binataceae bacterium (SeqCode)
CCCCGATCGGAACCGGCATCGGCGGGTCGAAGTTCCCCAGCATGAAGGCGAGCGCGAGATTGGTCTCGTCATGCACCACGATGGTCTCGAGATCCTTGCCGTCTGCGCTGACAGAGACCACCTCAGGCCGCATCCCGTTCATGCGGATGCCCTTGTCGCGATTCTTGCCGAAGATGAGCGGCTTACCATGCTCGAGGATGAGCTGGTGCTCAGCCTTGATAGCTTTGTCGCTAACATCGTTGAACGCGCCATCGTTGAAGATGTTGCAGTTCTGGAGAATCTCGACGAACGATGCGCCGCGATGATCATGCGCGCGCTTCAGCGTGTAGCCGAGATGCTTCTGTTCGACGTCGATGGAGCGCGCGACGAAAGTGGCATGCGCTCCGAGCGCCACCGTGATCGGGTTGAATGGAAAATCCACCGATCCCATGGGAGTCGACTTCGTGATTTTGCCGATTTCGGAAGTCGGCGAATACTGGCCCTTGGTCAGCCCGTAAATCCTGTTGTTGAACAGCAGGATCTTGAGATCGACGTTGCGGCGCAGGCAGTGGATGAGATGATTGCCTCCGATCGAGAGACCATCGCCATCACCGGTGACCACCCACACATCGAGGTCGGGGCGCGAAACCTTGAGCCCGGTCGCAATCGCCGGCGCACGCCCGTGGATGGTGTGGAATCCATACGTGTTCATGTAATACGGGAAGCGGCTCGAGCATCCGATTCCCGAAATGAAGACGGTGTTCTCAGGTGCGATGCCGAACTCCGGCATCTGCTTTTGCACCTGGGCCAGGATCGCGTAGTCGCCGCATCCGGGGCACCAGCGCACTTCCTGATCGGTAACGAAATCCTTACGCGTAAGCGCGGTTGCCATTTTTTTTACTTTTCCTCCAGTGCGCGCGAAATCCGGGAAACGAGCTCCGCTACTTTGAACGGACGTCCCTGGATCTTGTTGATGCCGATCGCCGGAATCAGATAGTCGGCGCGCACCAGCTTCAGTAGTTGTCCCATGTTCATCTCCGGAATCATCACTTTCTTGAAGCTGCGGAGCTTATCTGCGAGGTCGGCCGGAAGCGGATTCAGGTAGCGCAGATGGATGTGCGAAACCTTCTTGCCCTTCGCGCGGCTCTGCTTGACCGCCTCGCGAATCGGGCCGAAGGTCGAACCCCATCCGAGCATCACGATGTCTCCGCCCCCCGCATCACCAAAAATCTCGATCGGCGGAATCTCGCGCGTGATGCCGGCGATCTTGCGCGCGCGCATCCGGATCATCAGCTCATGATTCGAGGGCGAATACGAAATGTTTCCCGTCAGATGCTCGCCGGTGATGCCGCCGATGCGATGCTGCAATCCGGGCGTGCCGGGAATTGCCCACGGACGCGAGAGCGTTTCGTCATCGCGCGCATAGGGCTGGAAGCCCTCGGGGTTGCTTGCGAACTCGACCTTGATTTCCGGCAGCTTCGACACATCGGGCACCAGCCACGGCTCCGCGCCATTGGCGAGCTGCCCGTCGGTGAGCAGGATGACCGGCGTCATGTATTTCACCGCGATACGAATCGCTTCGTAGGCCGCCATGAAACAGTCCCCCGGCGTGCAGGCCGCGATGATCGGTACCGGCGATTCGCCGTGACGCCCATACATCGATTGCAGCAAGTCGGTCTGCTCGGGCTTGGTCGGCATTCCAGTCGAAGGACCCGCGCGCTGCACGTCGCAGATGACGATCGGCAACTCGGTCTTGACCGCGAGGCCCACCGCCTCGGCCTTCAGGTTCATGCCCGGTCCCGAGGTCGAGGTGATCGCGATCGAGCCGCCGAAAGCGGCGCCAATCGACGAGCATACGCCCGCGATCTCGTCTTCCGCCTGGAAGGTATACACATTGAAGTTTTTGTAGCCCGCTAGTTCATGCAGGATGTCGCTGGCGGGTGTGATCGGATACGAACCGAGGAACAGCGGACGGCCCGCGCGATTCGCCGCAACCACGAATCCCATCGCGGTGGCGCTGTTGCCGGTGATGTTGCGATAAAATCCCGGCGCGATCTGCGCTTTCGGGACCACGTAGCTCGACGCGAACATCTCGGTGGTTTCGCCGTAGTTCCATCCCGCCTTGAGGGCCTTCAAGTTGGCGTCGAGCACCGCCTGATTCTTCTTGAAGCGGCTCTCGATGTACTTCATCGCGCTGTCGACCGGACGCTGATACAGCCAGGACAGCATGCCGAGCACGAACATGTTGCGGCATCGGAACGCATCACGATTGCTCAGCCCCGAGCCTTGCAGTGAAAGGCTGGTCAGACGCGTCACGTCTACTTCGAAGATTTGGTACTTGTCGAGCGAATGATCGGTGAGAGGATTGGAGGTGTAGCCGGCGCGCTTGAGGTTGGCCTCGGTGAACGCCTCCTTGTCGATGATCAGGACCGCGCCGGGGGGGAGATCCTCGAGGTTGGCCTTGAGCGCCGCGGGATTCATCGCCACCAGCACGTTGGGCTCGTCACCCGCGGTAAAGATCTCGCTGGAAGAGAAATTCAGTTGGAAGCTCGATACGCCCGCCAGCGTTCCCGCTGGAGCGCGGATTTCGGCTGGGAAGTCGGGCACGGTTGCGATGTCGTTGCCGGCCAGCGCCGATTCCGACGTAAACTGCATCCCAACCAGCTGCATCCCGTCTCCTGAGTCTCCTGCGAAACGAATTACGACGCTTTCGCGGGGAGTCAGCGGTTTGTGCGCATGCGCGCCGCCGCCGTTCCCGGATGACTCGGAGGCCTGCCCAGCCACCTCAGGTGGTACTGCCATTTCAGTCCAATCTCCTTGCTGTTTCGAAGCTAAGCGAACGAATACCCCGTTTGTCGGAAGTAATCAAAATGAATGTCCTGACCGGAACAAAAGTATATCTAATACGGAAAAAGGTGGAAAGGGCGATCTGCTTAAGCATCCGGCACCTGCCCGTCGAATAGGCGACCTTGTCCATGATGGGCGATGCATGTAAATGGCTGTCCACCGCGGTTTCTCGACCCACCGAGATCATCGACCCCGAAAAGCTGTGAACTCGCCTCGATATTCGCTCCATTCTTCCGTCACATCCTGAACCCGCGCACCTTCTGGGCCGGTGTGCGCCCACGCCCACAGCATCTGGAGATTCCTGCGCGGCCCCTCGGCTACGATTTCCACCTCTTCTCCCGACGGAAGGTTGCGCACCCATCCGGTGAGGCCGAGTCCGCGCGCCTCGTCCATCGTCGCGCGCCGGAAGAAGACGCCCTGCACGCGCCCTCGCACGATCATGTGGAGCCTCGCGCAATCCTGATTGCGGATGTCACTCATCGATAGTTTCAGGGCTTCTATTTCTCGGAACACAGACTGAAGTCTGTGCTACACATTGTGCGGGAGAGAATCGGTAGCACAGGCTTTAGCCTGTGTCCTCACGTTCCCATCGCGAGGAATTCCTTCTCGTCGAGGATTCTCACGCCCAGCTCCTGCGCCTTGCGCGCCTTCGATCCCGGATCCGCGCCGACCAGCACGAAATCCGTCTTGCGGCTGACCGAGCCGCTCACGCGTCCGCCACCCTCGAAGATTTTCTGCTCGGCTTGCTCGCGCGTTAGCGTCTCCAGCGTGCCGGTCAGCACGAACGTCTTATCGCGAAAGGGTCCCCTGCCCTCAACGACGCGAACCTTTTCGATATCGAGTTCGTTCGCCAGCCGCCTGACCGCGTCCAGGTTGCGCGGCTCGTCGAAGTATTCGCGGATGCTATGCGCAACCTCGCCGCCGATATCGCGCACCGCGGTCAGTTCATCCTCGCTCGCCGCGGACAGCGCCTCCAGCGTATCGAACCGGATCGCGAGTTGCCGCGCGGTATGCTCGCCGACGTGGCGGATGCCGAGCGCATTGACGACGCGATCGAGCGGCGCCTTGCGCGAGTTCTCGATATTGGCAACCAGGTTCTCGGCGCTCTTTTTGCCCATCCGTTCGAGCGCGAGCAGCTCGGGTATTTTATCCTTCAACTTGTAGATGTCGTCGAGTTCCGCGACCAGCTTCGATTCGATCAGCTGCCCCACCAGCTTGTCGCCCAGCCCGTCGATGTTCATGCAGTTCTTCGAGGCGAAGTGACGCACCGATTCGCGCATGCGGGCCGGGCAATTCACGTTGACGCACAGGTACGCGACCTCGCCCTCCTCATGTACGATAGCGCCGCCGCAGACCGGGCAGTGCGACGGCATCTGGAATTCGGCTGCGCGCGGATCGCCGGGCTGCGTGACCCGCACCACGTAGGGAATCACGTCGCCCGCGCGCTCGATGAGCACCGTGTCGCCCTCGCGAATGTCCTTGCGGCGAATCTCGTCGAGGTTGTGCAGCGAGGCATTCGAGATGGTCACGCCGGCAAGCTGCACCGGCGCGAGCTTCGCCACCGGCGTCAGCGATCCGATGCGCCCGACGTAGGCCTCGATCTTGTCGACTTTCGTCTCCGCCTGTTGCGCCTTGAACTTGTACGCGATCGCCCAGCGCGGCGAGCGCGAGACCTCGCCGAGCTGATTCTGCAGCGCATACGAATTGACCTTCGCGACCACCCCGTCGGCGTCGTATTCAAGCTGATGACGCCGCTCGGTGAGGTCATTCCAGTATGCGAGAACTTCAGCGACGCTGGTGCATATTTTCGATTCGGGATTGACGCGCAGCCCGAGTTCCTTGAGCGATTGCAGGAATTCCCACTGCGACTTCGTTTCGAGGCCTTCGATGACACCAGGCGCGTACAGAAAAATGTCCAGCGGGCGCGAGGCCGTGATCTTCGGATCGAGCTGGCGCAACGACCCCGCCGCCGCGTTGCGAGGATTCATGAACGCCGGCTCGCCGTTGCGCTCGCGATCCTCATTCAACCTGGCGAATCCGGCCTTCGAATAGATCACCTCGCCACGAACTTCGAGCAGCTTGGGAATTTTGCCATGCTTCGGCTTCACCAGCCTAAGCGGCACGCTCTTGATGGTGCGGACGTTGCGTGTGATGTCCTCGCCGTTGTCGCCGTCGCCGCGCGTCGATGCGGTCGTCAGCAGTCCGTCCGCATACACCAGCTCGACGCTCAGTCCATCGAGCTTCACCTCGGCGACGTATTCGACCTCGGCGTCGCTGTGCAGCATGCGCTTGATGCGCTTGTCGAACTCGACCATCTCTTCGGCGTTCATCGCGTTGGCGAGCGACATCATCATCTTGCGATGATGCACGACGCCGAATTTTTCGCTGGGCGCGGCGCCGACGCGCTGGGTCGGTGAATCGGGGCTGACAAGCGCGGGATGCGCGGTCTCGATTTCTTCGAGGCGCCGCATCAGCACGTCGTACTCGGCATCCGAGATCTCGGGTGCGTCGAGCATGTAGTAGAGATGATTCGCGCGATTGATTTGCTCGCGCAGCTTCTCGGCTTCGGCGCGAGCCTTATCGGAATCCTTCGCCATGAAATCGACGCTCCCTTCGCTTCCAAGAAGGAGCGTCGATCATTTCGGCTCGCAATCGCGAGGTCAAGATGAAGGGACCGCGGCGCGCGAGGCCGCGGTCCTCATACCAATCAGCCCTTGGGCGGCGGTGGTCCGTCGGCGCCGGGACCATCCCACTGGCGATGATGCCAACCTTGCGAGCCGCCCCATCCGGGACCGGGACCATAACCCCAATACGGCGGCGGAGGCGGGCCATAAGGCATCATGCGCGGACCTTCGCAGCTCCCCTTCATGCCCATCATGCCCATGTTGCCCATCATGCCCATCGGTGGCCGATGATGCCGATGATGGCCGGCGATCAGAATGGACAGCGCGACCAGAACGAGCGCGGCAATCAAGCCGCCGCGCCAATACTTGTTTTCGTGCTGCGCCGCGTATTCGAGGCTCTCGATGCGTCGTTCGAGTCGGCGCACCGCGTCGTCGTTGTGATTCGGGGGATTCCCGGATTCTTCAGGCACTACTGCTTACTCCTTCGAAATGTTGATAATGAGCGCGCAACCGCTCACGAAGATATGACGCTC
>JBGPMZ010000171.1:0-5925 GCA_041487255.1 Binataceae bacterium (SeqCode)
CAACGCTTTCGATGAGGCTATCGCGCGCGTAGATCGATGTCAGAGCTGCCACATGGGCGCCGACAAGAAGGGCTTCGAAGATGCGCCGCAGCCGTTTCGCACGCATTCCAACTTCGACGCGATCATCCTGAAGCATCCGCCCGAGAAAAGCGGATGCACTCCCTGCCACGAAGGCCAGGGTCCGGCGGTCAATTCGGTCGCGATGGCGCATGGCGAGGAGGAGCACTGGGATCATCCATTGTTGCCCGGCGATGAGATGGAGTCGCGATGCATCACCTGCCATATCGACGTCGGTTCGCTGCGCAACAAGGAAGATGAGCAGATCGCGATCAATTGGGTCGATGGCGAGCGCGACTTCCAGCAGCTCGGCTGCCCCGCGTGCCACCTCGTCGGTGGTTACGAAGACATGCCCAAGATTGGCCCCTTCCTGAAGCTCGCCTCCGTCAAGCTCGATCCGTCATGGACCGTGCGATGGATTACCGATCCGCACATCTTCCGGCCGCATACCCGGATGCCGAACTTCATGTTCAGCCGGGAGCAGGCGACCCAGGTCGCGGCCTACATCATGAATAGCTCGCAGAAGGATGGCGACGAGTGGGGCAAGGCCCATCCCGCGCCCGCAGAGTTACAAGGCGCGCTGACTAATGCGGGGATGATCGAGGAAGGCAAGGGCCTGTTCGAGTCGGTAGGATGCAAAGGATGTCACGCGATTGACGCGGACGCGTATGGCACACCGATCGGATACGACAAGGATTTCAAACCTAAAGAAACGCGTACCCTGAAGGATTTCGCGCCCAACCTGGACAGTATCGCCGAAAAGACCGATCCGCGATGGATCTGGTGGTGGATCAAGGATCCGACCAACTACGCGGCGCATCCCGCGATGCCGTCGTTGCGACTAAGCGACCATGAAGCGCTCGCGCTGGCGGCGTTCCTGATGACGCACGGCCAAAAGAAGGAGGAGGCGGGGGTTAACGTCGCGCTGAAGGATCCGGAGAACATCCAGAAGGGCGCAGCGTTGGTGCGCAAATACGGATGCTTCGGATGCCACGAGATCACCGGCATGGAGCACGAGTCGCGCATCGGCGTCGAGCTGACTACCGAAGGCTCCAAGCACGTCGACGAGCTGTTCTTCGGCAATCATACCGACATACCTGAGACCTGGAACGATTGGATTTACAACAAGCTCAAGAATCCGCGGACCTATCAGACCGCCGACGTCGAGCAGGTGATGCCGAACTTTGACCTGCAGGATCAGGACATCAAGAACCTGCGGGTCTTCATCGCCAGCCTGCACGAAGGCAAGGTGCAGGAACGGTATCGCGCGCCCGGCACTGCCCGCCAGGAGCAGATCGTCCTGGGCCGCCGCGATGTCAACTATCGCAACTGCGTCGGATGCCACATCATCGAGAATCGTGGCGGCTACATTCGCCGCTTCTATCCCCCGGATCAGATCAACCTCGCGCCGCCGGTCCTCAACGGCGAGGGCGCCAAGGTTCAGCCCGCGTGGCTGTTCAACTTCCTGCAGAGTCCTACGCCGATTCGGCCGTGGCTCAAGGTCAAGATGCCGACCTTTCACGTTGACAATCGTGAAGGTGACACGCTGGTCGACTACTTCACCGCGATGGCGGACCTACAGGTGCCGTTCGTCTATCTCAACACCAACCTGTTCCCGGTGGTCGATCTGGAGGCCGGTCAGAAGCTGATGTCGAAGGACTACTTCAACTGCTTCAGTTGCCATCAGCAGGGCGACAAGCATCCTGAAGGTCCAGCGGAAGGATGGGCGCCCGATCTCGGCCTCGCGTATGCGCGCCTCAACCCTGATTGGATTGTGACCTGGCTGAAAGATCCGCAGGTAGTGCAGCCCGGCACCAAGATGCCATCGTTCTATCCGGGCGGGCCCGACGACATACTCAAGGGTAACGAGGAAGCGCAGCGCAAGGCGATCCGCGACTACATTTTTTGGTTTGGCACCCATCCCGGGCAGTCGCTGCCATCGCAAGTAGCGAGCACGGCGGCGCCAGGACTGCCGAAGACTTCGCCCGCGCCGGTCAGGAAAAGGTAACCAGCTACGTAACACGGAACCAGGGTAAGCCGTCACAATAGATCGGACCCGGCACCTGATTGTTAAACCGGATTCCAGGAGGAGATCAGAAATGAAACGTCTCGCAATTGTCACCTCAGCATGTGCGGCGGTGGCGCTTGGTATGACTTTCAGTACCAGCAGCGCAAACGCCGCCGGAGGAACCATCAGTGGCACCGTCAAGTATGACGGCACGGCTCCTAAGGTTAAGACCTTGGAAGTCACCAAGGACAAGGAAGTGTGCGGACTCAAGCCGCACGTCGACGAGGACCTGGTGGTCGGCAGCGACGGTGGTATCGCGAATGCGGTAGTAGTGGTGAAGGGCGCCAAAGGCGACGCGAAACCCGGGACGGTGACCTTCGATCAGAAGGGATGCCGCTATGAACCGCATGTTCTGGCGTTTCCGGCCGGCAGCACCGTCAAGATCATGAACTCGGACGGCATCCTGCACAACATCCACACCTATTCGACCGCCAATCCTTCCTTCAACGCGGCGCAGCCGAAGTTCAAGAAGGAGATGGCTAAGAAGATCGACAAGGCGGAAGCGATCAAGGTCACCTGCGACGCGCACGGCTGGATGCACGGATGGTGGGTCGCGACCGACACGCCCTACTTCGCGGTTACCGACGACAAGGGTAACTACACGATCAAGGATGTGCCGGCGGGCAACTACACCGTCGAAGTATGGCAAGAGAAGCTCGGCACCGCGGATGAGAAGGCGGACGTGAAGGATGGTGCGTCCGCGAGTGTCAACTTTACGATGAAGCCCAAGAGCTAGTCCTGCTCAGAAACCTCGTTCGTATGAACAGGCGCCGGAATCCTCCGGCGCCTGTTTCCCTTTTTCTGCCCCGATGTGTGTTTGTCATCCTGACGCAAGCGAAGCGCAGCGGAAGGATCTCGATCGGTGATGCAGCCGTCCTCGCCGATCGAGCATTCGAGTCACACAGCCAGGAGTGGGATCCGAATGCTGAAGTGGCGCGCCACTATTCGAGATCCTTCCGCTGCGCTTCGCTTGCGTCAGGATGACAAAAAGAGCTCTTCGGTGCGCAATAGTGGAGTGCGGACTATTCCACGTGGGCGTCGAAGGACGCGGTCTCGACCCGGCCGGCGCGCTTGAATTGCAGAAAAATGCGATAAAGCCCCGGCTTCGGAAAGCCATATGGTATCGAGAGCTCCGGTGCGATTTTCTCAGTCGGCATCTTCATGTCGGCCATCGATGACACGCCCGGCATGTCGGCGCTTGCCAGCATCATCGAGGCCATCGGCGCCGAGCCCGACGGATGGATGTGCGCAAAGACGCTCAGATCATCGCGAATGATCTGCGCATGCGCCGCCATCCCCATGTAGGGCTCGAGGTCGCTCGCCGGCCTTCCGTTTTTGTCCTTCACTTCGAACCTGAGGATCATGGGGACGTTCGCTTTGAGCCGTGTGTTGTCGCGCTTCCAAACCACCTGCGCGCCGTCGGCGAGCGTCGAGACGGTGGTGTCGCTCGCTTGAGTCAGCGGCGTGGCGGTTCCCCCGGAGTCATCGCCGCTAATCGCCGAGCCTTTGAGGTTGGGCAGGTCGATGGCGCCAACCAGCGTCCATGGAAATCCGTACTGGCCGACGATGTCGGCGAAGACCTGGTAGTGACCGGCCTCGAGCGACGGCAAGTTTGCTTCGAAGGTTCCTCTGTCGGTGCGCTCGGGATGCAGATGCCAGATGCGATCGAGTCCGGGCGTGCGCACCAGGAAGAGATGCATCAGGTGGCCGTGGTCGGGGAGCAGCTTCTCGATCTTTTCATTTTCGAGCCAGAGCTTGTCGCTGGGCCGAATCGAAAGTCGGTTGCCTGACAGAGTCGCTTCACACTTTGG
Organism: Binataceae bacterium (SeqCode); assembly: GCA_041487255.1. GTDB lineage: Bacteria > Desulfobacterota > Binatia > Binatales > Binataceae > DATGKG01. The sequence continues at coordinate 3,937 of JBGPMZ010000171.1, forward strand.
CGATTTGAAAAACTTCGCGAGGTTGGCGTAGGCATTCGCGTCGGAATTCCACCAGGTGAAGCCGCCGTAGAAGATCAACCCGACCAGAGCCGCCATGATCGCCATTGAGCGCAGGCCGCGGCGTCGATTCTCTTTCGAAATCTCGGCGCCCGGCGCGAGACGCGACTCACGCGCGGCCGCTCCCACGATAGAGACCGCGCCGAACGCCAGACCGACCAAAAGCACCAGCAGCAACTCGCCCAGCGCTTTCGGCATCGGCAGAACGCTCTGGCCGAAGGACGCAATCGGGACCGACAGTTGGGCGGTACCGCGCGTTCCGTTCACATTGAGCACCACGCGCAGCGAACCGTATTCCATCAGCCAGAGGCTCGAGGTGAAAAATCGCGGGTCGGTTTTCGACTGGATAGCGACGTCGGGAACCGGCAGGTTCTTCGATCCGGGGCCGGTCATCCACGCGACCGCAGTAGTGATCTCGCGCACATCGTCGGAGCCGGCGCGGACCTCGATGTCCGCGACCCCGGGGACCACCTGCGGCACCCGGACCGTGACAAACAAATGATACGGCCCAGCATCGCCTTCGTAGAAAACGTCAGGGCTGCCGACGTGCGCCGAAACTGGATGCGCGAACACAACCAGCAATGCGACGGACGCGAAAAATGCGAGAGCCTTGTTCACGGACGCGCTAGCGCTGGACCTTGCGCATCCAGTTTCCGAGCGCCATCCCGATCGAGCAGAAGATCATCGCGGTTACGAAAGCGATGACCATTCCGCTGTAGAAAGCGGCTTGGGTCTTGTCCATTCGCGCGAAGTGGTAAGGGTTGTAGAACACGTTCGCCCCATCGAAGTACCCGAAGTAGATGGTCCCGAAGATGCGATTGCGCGCCAGCGGCGACATCATGAAATCCGCGAACGGCCATTGTGCGGCGATGAAGACGGCGAGGTACACGCATCCGGCGAGGACGGCGGATTTCCAGGTGCCCCATCGCTCGGCCATTCGATTGCGAAGCAGATCGAGTGCGAAGGCGGGTACAATGAGCAGCGTCGGGAACCACAACGGAATCATATGCGTGACGTGCTGATAGATCGGGCCGAGCTTGGGCTCGGCGGGAAATATCGGGAAGAGCCACAGGAAAGCCAGGAAACCCGCGGTATAGATGGCCGCCATCGTGGTGGCGGGCCATCTCGACTTGGAAACGCGGGAGAGCGCAATCAGGATGATCGGAAAGGTAGTCGCCATCGCGCGATAGAATCCCGAGCTGTGCATGAAGCCCACCGGGGTCGACTCGAGGGCGAACAGCCCGGCGCCAAAAATTTCAACCCCGCCGATGTAGATCAGCAGGCGATCGAGTTTCTGTTGATACGCGCCGGACGCCCGATTGACTTGTGCGCATACCAGGAGGATCGCGCCGAGGCTGATCATGGCCTCGCCCAGCGCGAGGATCGAATGCGGCAGGCTGACGATTTTCACATCGAGGCCGTAAGCGTTGTGCCACCAGTTATCGAAGGGCGCGGAGGTCAGCATCGCGAAGGCGCCCCACGTCGCGAGGAAGCATCCGAGTGGCCCGCGAAATCCCCAGATCGAAACGGATTGGTCCTTCAACTCGCGCGAGGAACCGAAGGTGGCGGTCAGAATCGCGTAGCCGCACGAAACGCCGGACAAGATGCCCGCCAGGTAGACCATCATGTGCGCGGGCGTCCAGAAGGTGTCACGCCCGATCGAGATATGCCACGAGATGTCCCAATAGCCGCCGAACGCGTCCGAGGTGACGGCCGCCGCGAGGCACCATACATACCATGGGATCGCGGCGACACGCGCGCGCGTTGAGGTGCGTTCCGCTACGCGGGGTTCATTCCCTATCGTGGCTGGAAAGGCAGCGTTTCCCATATAGACCTCGCTCGATCAGGTCTCAGATGTATCGGATTTCCACTCCAGGATGACATCAGAGTTTAGCGCATCGACGACAATTTGGAATGCAGGCGCAAGACTGC